>JALYXB010000026.1 GCA_030947305.1 Actinomycetota bacterium
GAGGTGCGGCAGAGGATCAACCCGGCAGGTCGCTAACGATGTGCCAGGACGGGTCGCGGCCGGGCTCGTGGGGTGTCAGTCCTTGCAGTCGTCGACGATAGTGCCCACCACGGTTCCGACGGCACCACCGATGGCGCCGCCCATGGGCCCGAACCCCGAGCCGATGATGGCTCCAGCTCCTCCGAGAATCGACTGGTAACTGCGGGTGTTCTTGGCATAGACCACGCCGGTACCGCTGGGGTTCTCGACCACCTCGTAGGACCCGACATGCCCGGCCGCGAGTGCCAGCGCGACCGGTCCGGTGTCGCCCTTGGTCAGCATGCCGTCATACATCCGGCTCACCTGCAGGTAGCTGCCCGTCGCGTCCTCCGGCCCGTCGTTCTTGCTGCTCTTCGACCTACTCTTCGACGCGGAGCGCTGCATACCGATGTCGTGCATCCCGGCGAGAGCCTTCCGCTCGACCTGGTTGATGAGGCCGCGCCGCTCCAACTCGTCGTACACCAAGATGGTGGCAGCGGCTCGGTCGCCCTTGGCGACTCGCATGATGCGCCGCGCCTCGGCCAGCGCTGCGCGTTGCAGGTCCGGAATGCCGGCAAGCGGTATGGCGGTGATTTCGTTCACGGACGTCGCCCTCCTGGGGATTCGGCGCCCCAGTGGCGCCATTTGTCCTACAGAGAGCGCCAGGAATTGTCGAGATACCGAGAAGTCCGGGGGGCGCCGACACGGGTGCTCCACTCTCGCTGTCGGACGACCGCCACCGAAACACCTAGCCTTGCACCGATGTGCTGTGACAAGGGTGTGCATCCTGGACATCGGGCCCTTTCGCGGCGCACGATCCAGGTATGAGACGCTCACTGACCGTGTTTGCCGCGTTACTGATTGTCACCGTGACCTCCGGAGCTGGATGGCCCACAGATCATGGCGACAATCTGCGCTCCGGAAACGCCGTTGGCGCGACAAAGTACGTCAAGCTCAGTGCCGCGTTCACCCGCCCGCTCGATGGCGAGGTCTACGGTTCGCCAATTCTGGCCGGCAGGAGCGTCGTGGTGGCGACCGAGAACAACACGGTCTACGCGCTGAATCCGTCCACTGGGTCGGTGAACTGGAGCCGGCATCTGCGGGCCCCCATCACAGACACCTCGGTGCTGGCCTGTTCCGGGAACATCAGGCCGACGGGGATCACCGGCACGCCGGCCTACGATGCGGCGACCGGTCGAATTTTCGTCGTCACCGTCACCTACAGCGCCACCCTCGGCGTCGAGCACGAGATCTGGGGATTGAGCGCCAGCACCGGCGCACCTGTGATGAATAGGCGCACTGAGGTGCCCGGTACCAACCCGAATGCCCAGCAGCAGAGAGCTGCACTCGCGGTCGACCGTGGCCGTGTCTACGTCGGCTTCGGTGGACTGATCGGGGACTGTGGAAACTACAAGGGCGCAGTGATCTCGCTGAAGACCAATGGTCAGGCAGGTGGCATTGCCTACGTGGTCCCCACGCCGCGCGAAGGAGCGATCTGGGCGGCGGGCGGTCCTGTTGTCGCACCGAACGGGAATCTGTTCGTGGCGGTCGGAAATGGCGAATCCACCTCGAGTTTTGACTACAGCGACTCGATCACCGAGCTCAATCCCAGCATGAAGCGGGTCGACTACTTTGCACCGAGCAACTGGGCCGACGACAACGCCAATGACTTGGATCTTGGATCCATGACCCCGGCGTACACCTCGGTCGGCTACATCCTGCAGGCAGGCAAGTCCGGCACCGGCTACACGGCCAAGATCACCCACCTGGGGGGAATCGGCGGCCAAGCCAGCTCGGCACCGTTGTGCAGAGCATTCGGTGTGTCAGCGGTGACGAGCGCCAGTGTCTACCTGCCGTGCACCGACGGGGTCAGCAGAGTTGATGTCGCCACGAACGGCACCTTCCGGAAGGTCTGGACCGCGGCCGGAATCTCCGGCTCGCCGGTTGCCGGGCCGGGTGCCCTGTACGCGTTGGGCGGCAGCACCCTGTATGCGCTGAGCGGACATACCGGAGCCCAACTGGGCAGTATCGCCGTTGGCACCACCACCAGATTTGCCACGCCGATGCTGGTGGGCCACAAGGTCTATGTCGGGACGACATCGGGTCTTACCGCGGTCAACGTCGGCTGATCACCTGAGGTTGTCGATCACCACGGCACCAGCCCGACCGTAAGAATCCGGGGCGCGCTGAGCAACATCGGCTACCCGGTCACCCTCGAGTCATCGATCTTGAGAATGCCGCCGTCCTGCACCAACGTGTAGGCGGTGGGCTCGACGGAGACTCTGCCGTCCTTGAAATGGTAGGTGATCGTGGCGCGGGCGGCGTTTGGCGGCGACCCCACAGCATTGCTAACGCTCACTCGGTCGATGCTGTCCCAGAACCGTTGGTAGTACTGGCGATCGTGCGCGGTGGTGGTCTGGAAATGAGTGGTCAGTCGGCTCCAGCCTTGGTCGGTACCGCTCGGCAGTAGGCCGTAGTAGTCGGTAATCGCGGCGGCCAGTTCGGCGGACGTCGGGGGGGACCCGGCCGAGCCGGAGGACGCCGTCGTACTGGGACTGGCCGCGCTGGTCGACGCGCTTGACGAGACCGATGCGCTGTCCGAGTGGTCAGATTTCTTCGATTTGTCCGACTGCGTCGACTTGTTGGAGTGGGTCGGCTTGGAGTGGGTCGGGTGGTCCGACGTGGTCGCCGAGGTGGATGTCGATTGATCGGTTGTCGAACCAGCTCCGGTGGTGGCTGCGGTGGCCGATACCGCGGAGGAGGGTGATGCAGGGCTCGATGCTGCTGACCGGGTGGAAACGGGTGGCGGCGGAGCCGGGTGTGCCGTCGCCGCGCTGCGGGTCGGGGTGGCAGTCGGCCGGGACGAGGCCGTCTGGTTCGGCGTCGTCTGTCGAGTCACCGAGGCCGCAGTGTTGCCCGAGGAGGACGCCGGAGGAGTGGCCCCGCCGTTGCCCGAGCCGGGTTTGAGCAGCAGGAATGCCGTCACCAGGGCGGCGACCACCACGACCGCGACGATCGACGCCCAGGTAGCGCCCACCCTTCGGCGGCGCGCAGCATCGTCACGGGTCTGTGACCCGGGCGTCGGCGGCGGCTCGACGGACGGTCCGCCGATGAGTCCGAGGTCCGCCATCGGCCCGACAGCCGGCTGCCCTGCGGTCTGGTCACCGAACGCCGGCGGCATCTCGGAGATCGTCGGGGCTGCTCCCGAGGTCGGCGGGGACTGCTGGAGGCCAGGACCGGAGACGCCGGCAGCCTGCAGGGAAAGGGTGCGGGCGACATCGTCCATGGCCGGCCGGTCGGCCGGTTCGCGGGCGAGCATCCGCAGTAGCAGCGGCGTCAGGGTCCCGCTGCGGCGTGGTGGGATCATCTGGCCGGAGGCGACCCGGTGCAACAGCGCCATCGGGTTCTGTTCGGTACCGAACGGCGGCGTCCCCTCCAGCGCGGCAAACATCGTCGCGCCGAGGGAGTACACGTCGGCGGGAAAGCCGGACTTGGCCCCGCGTGCCACTTCGGGAGCCAGGAAGGCCGGGGTGCCGGTCAGCATGCCGGTCGAGGTGACGGTCACGTCACCGGCCGCGTGCGAGATGCCGAAGTCGGTCAGCTTGGCCGAGCCGTCTTCGGCGATCAACACATTGCTGGGTTTGACGTCCCGGTGGACGATGCCCACCTGGTGAGCGGCCGCCAGTGCCAAGGCGACCTCCGAGCCTAGGCGCGCGGCGACCGACGGCTGCAGGACTCCCTCGTCGGCCAGCACCCTGTTCAGGCTCCGGGACGGCACGAACTGCATGATCAAGCAGGGCCGGCCGTCGTGTTCGACGACGTCGTACAACGTCACAGCGTTCGGGTGGTGCAGTCTGGCGGTGATCCTGGCCTCCCTGATCACTCTGCTGCGAGCCATTGCGGCCTCTTCGCTGGTCAGGCCAGGTTGGGACAGCAGTTGCTTGACCGCGACCCGCCGTTGCAGCAGTTCGTCCCAAGCCTCCCAGACCGAGCCCATTCCACCCGCGGCGATCAGGTTGACCAGCCGGTATCGTCCGGCCAGCAGGACTCCAGGTGCTGTCATGGACACCTCCGGACCGATCGTTGAAAGACAGCTCGACGTGGACGCCCCCGAGCGCACAAGAGCGCCAGGGTACCGATAGCCGACAGATCATTGGCATGACGTCGCGCTGCTGCCTGCCCGGGTGATGCTGTCAGCCTGGGCGTGGGGCCGCCCCGTGCCTACCATTATGGCGGCCAGGAAGACGACGGCGGAGGGCCACTCGGCGGTGCCGGCACTATGCTGGCACGCACGGCTGGGGGTCCGGACCACTGCACCTGACGGAACCGGAGACATCATGAGCAGCGCATCCACCCAGACCCAGATCGATGTCGAGGAGATCAGGCGGACCCTCACCGCAGACGGGGTGATCGGTTGCCCCGGCGCATTCACCCGGGACTGGGTCGGCCAGCTGGCCGAGGACGTCGAGGCCGCGTTCCAGGAGGCCAGATCACGGGAGAACGGCGCCGTCGGTCGCGGACCGGAACGCTGGTATGTGGAGATCCACCCGCAGGCGCTGCGAGGTTTCGTCGAGCTGGCCGACCACCCGTGGGTGCGCGCGGTCTGCGAGACGATGCTGGGGCCGGACTACCAGATCGTCGAGGTTGGCTTCGACATCCCGTTCCCGGGGGCAGTCAACCAACCGTGGCACCGCGATTTCCCGAGTCCTCCGGCCACCCGACTCGAACGTCGGCTCACCTCGTTGGCGTTCAACGTCACCACCGTCGACACCACGCAGGACATGGGCCCGTTCGAGATCGCGCCCGGAACCCAATGGGAACCGGGTGACGACTTCGACCACGAGATGTTCCCGCCGAAGTCGTCGTACGAGCGGTACGAGTCGCTCGCGGTGCGGAAGTTGCCGCAGATGGGCGACATCTCGGCCCGGTCCGCGCTGACCATTCACCGTGGCACCGTCAACATGTCCCAAAAATCACGGCCGGTGCTGGTTCTCGGCGTCGATGCGCCCGGAGCGGGCAACGCCGAGCACCATGACCTGGCGGTGACCAAGGATTACTGGGCGGCGCTGCCGGATCTGCTGCGAGCCCACCTGGACTGTCCGATCGTCGACAAGCTGACACCGATCACCCAGAAGCACACGATCGAAGGTCTGGTGATGGGCTAGGCCTGACTCACCG
>JALYXB010000068.1 GCA_030947305.1 Actinomycetota bacterium
CCCGTGCTTGCGCACGGGAGAGCCAGTGCCCAAGCATACGGGCCGGGCACCCTCAACCCAAATCACAGCACCGCTGAGCGGACCAGCTGCACCGAAACCTGTCCGATCCACCGACTGAGCGGTCAACAGGGCGAGATCTTCGGCCCACACACCGATTCCCCGGGCCGATCGGACAAGCGTCGTGGCCGGCCATGCGCCAGGGCACGGCCAATCTGCGCCGCTGCCGGCTACTGCGTGAGCGCAAGATCGGCGCGATGCCAAGGCAGTTTTGTCGGATCCACCGCCTCAACGACCTCGGCGGGCAGAATCGCGGCGATCTGGGCGGTTGACACGGTCGATCGGCCAGAAACCAGTTGTCCACATTCCGCACCGGCAACCCCGCTGGGGCCTCCGCCGACTCAGGATGAGCAGATGGGGGTGTCGGCGCAGGACCTACTGATGGCCGGGCGGGGTGCCGTGCGAACATCGAGCGATTCCTCCCGCTGCCGGCGGCTGAACCACCTGGCCAGCATCGGCGCGCTGACCCGAGTGCTGCCGGGGGTCTTCGTTGCCCCAGCTGCGGCCCACGAACCGGCCGTGCTGGCCCGCGCCGCCCTGCTGTCCTGCCCAGCCGGGATCGTCAGCGGCCGGGCAGCGGCGGCATTGACGTTCTGGCCCGAGCTGGCGGTGTCGACCATCCAGATAGCCACCAGGTTCGGCAGGGACCCCATTGCGCCGTTCGAATTCCCGGCCCGCATCAACCCGGCAGACCTGATCACCGACGTCGACGGGATCCGCCTCACCCACCCGGCACTCACCGCCCTGGACCTGTGCACCGGCTCACTGGGTCCGGCGGCCATCGACCGGGCGCTGCAGGTTCGAGCGGTCACGGTGCCAGATCTGCTGACCGCATTGGAGCTGACGCCACACCGCCGCCGCAACGATCGCCGTCGCGCCCTTCTGCGTGAGGTGAAGTCCGAGGGCTGCTCCCCGCTGGAGCGACGCGCACACCGAGTCTTGCGCAGGGCCGGCATCACCGACTGGGTGGCGAATCGCCGGTACCGGGCCTGCGGCCAGGACGTCCGCCCGGACATTCGCTTCCGAAGGGTCAAAATGATCATCGAGTTCGACGGGTTCGCCTACCACTCATCGCGGGAGGCCTTCGACCAGGACCGGAAACGGGGAAACCTGTTGCCGCTGGCCGGTTTCACGGTGCTGCGCTACACGGACGCGACCCTCGACGACGAGGTCGAATTCCTACAACAAGTACGCCATGGCCTGCGGATCGCGCCACCGTACTGATCAGGTTTCTACCTGCTGCGATCCGGTCGCCGGCCACTGCTGCAGTTTCCGCCTGCTGACGAACCGGCGCTGGGCCCCGTCGATCGGATCGGCAAAGCTCAGCGATTCGGCCAGCAGCTGCAACGGGGAGGAGAAGTCGTCCCGGGGCGCGTCGGTGACCACGGGGTAGAACGTGTCCCCGACGATCGGAATGCCGAGCCTGGCCAAGTGCAGCCGGATCTGGTGGGTGCGGCCGGTGTGCGGGGTGATGCGATACAGCGCCCGCTTGCCCCTCCTGGCCACCAGTTCCACCAGCGACTCGGAGTTCGGCGGTCGGTCGTCAAATTCCCGTGCCTGTAGCACACTGCGTTCCTTGACGATGTGGCTGCGCACGGTTGTCGGCAACTCGAGGTCGGGTCGAAAGGGCGCCACTGCCAGATAAGTCTTGTCTGCCAACCGGTCCCGGAACAGGTTCTGGTAACGGCCGCGCCATTGCCTGCTGGTGGTCAGCATCAGCACGCCGGCCGTAGCTCGGTCCAGCCGGTGCGCCGGGGCCAGCTCCGGCAACTCCAGTTCGGCGCGGACCCGCACCAGAACGGTCTGCAGGATGTGCTGGCCGCGCGGGATCGTCGCCAAGAAGTGTGGCTTGTCGACCACCACGATCCTGTCGTCTGCGTGCAGCACCTCGACCCGGAACGGCACCTCTGCCTCGTCGGGTAGGTCCCGGTGGAACCAGATCAGAGTGTCCTTGGTGTATGGCGTCACCAGGGTCAGCGGAACCCCGGCGTCGTCGACATACCTTCCGGCGGCGAACATCTCGTCGATTCGCTCGTTGTCGACCCTGGTCAGGCGTTCGTGCAAATGCTCGCGCAGAGTCGCCCAGCCGTCCTGCTGCGGGGTGCGGATTCTGGCAGCGTCCAGTCCGAGCCTTTGCGGCAGCGGGGATCTGGGCACCCCGTCATCGTAGGGATGGGACAGTCAGCTCCGGAGCCGACTCGCATCGGCGTACGCAGGCCGACACCAAACGATGCCGGCGGACTCGGAGGGGCCGCCCTGCGACTACGCCGGAACCTGGTGCAATGGGTCGGTGACCATCGACCGTTTCTACGGCAGCATTGCCGGGCTGGGCAGCACCAGCGGCGTCCGGGTCGTCGTCGGCCGGTGGCATCGTTCTCCGCTCGGTGCCTTCGCCGACGTGATGCTCGAGCAACCTGACGGGCACCGGGTGCTAATCGCACCCAACGAACGTGTCGCCGAGTTCGTGGCCGACACCTACCTGTTCGACGAGACCCGGCTGGCCCCGGTCAGCATCAGCGATCCGACCGTCGACGGTTGGCGGGTGGTGGCAGACGAATTGCAGCTGCAATTCACCATCGGCCCCCGGCCTCCGCTCGGTCTGCTGTTGCGCCTGGTACCGAAAACCCTTGCTGCCAGTCCGGTTTGGAACCGACTCATCGATCCGGTGGCCAGCAGAGTGCTGCCAGGCGTTCGGACCCGCGGCACCGCCCGCAGCGGCCGGCATGAGTACTACGGCGCCTACGACCAACGGCGAATCGATTCGGCCTACGGCCAATGGCACGGCAGCTCGCTCGGGAGCCTGGCGCCCGTCCTGCCCGCCGTCCGGTTCGGCTTCAGCTCCACCCCGGCAACGCCGAGCGTGACGTCGGTGATCACCACCGTCGTCAGCGACTCCTAGGCCGACCTCTCCTCAACCAGCGACGGGTCAGCCATTGCCCACCGAACAATCCCAGCGCCGGCCCTACCGAGCAAGCGTCCGGGAACGTCCCAACCGAAGAACGGCGGCGGAACCGGAAGTTCGCGCCGTGCCCAGCCGGGCAGGGTGGCTACCGCACCGGCAGCAAGCAGTCCGTACCCGGGTCTGGCGGACAGCGGCAACGGCGGCGTCAACAGCAGGAACTTCGCCGCGTCCCTGGACTCACTGGTGGCCGCGAGCTCCGGCCGGAACGCCTCGATCCTGGCGTCGAGTTCGCCCACGCTGACCGGCGGACTCGTTGCGCCGAGCCGTTCGGCCACCCCGGCGGTCTGTCGCAGGTAGGTGTCGGCTTCGGCGGCGCTGAGCGGTGCAGGACCGAATCGCTGATAGCTGCGAAGGAAGCTGTCCACTTCGGCCAGATGCACCCAGTCCAACAGGTGCGGATCCGTGGCCGAGTAGCTACGGCCGTCACTGGCTTTGCCGCGCACCCGCTGGTGAACGGCGGTGACCTGCGCGATTGCCGCCTCGGCATCGGCGATAGTGCCGAAAGTGGTAGTAGCCAGGAATCGGCTGGTCCTTTCCAGCCGACCCCACGGGTCGCCGCGGTATCCGGAGTGTCCAGCAACCCCGGCCATTGCCAGCGGGTGCAGTGACTGCAGCAGCAGGGCACGAACCCCGCCGATGAACATGGCGGCGTCGGCGTGCACCCGCCAGATAGGGTCGTCCGAGGTGAACCAGCGCGGACCGACATGACCCCAGATCGCGGCGGCTCGCTCCTTCGCGTCGGTGCCGGCGACCCGATCCCGCAGCGAGTGCGCGAGTTGACGTCGTAGGGCCTTCAGCGTCGGCAGGTTTTCGCCGGTCCGTATCAGTTGCACCTTTCCATGGTGCTCCTTCGCAGGCGGCGGCCTACGTTCGGCCCGCTTCGCGGGCACAGCTGAGCTTCCACGCCCGGCGGTGCCCGTCGGCGGGGTGGTCGTCGGCGGGCCGGTCGGTCTCAAGTAGCCGGCTGGTACGGTCCCGCGGATGGCAGCGAGCGAGGTCTACGTCGCCGGTCGCGGCGACGCTGTCGACCCGACCGGCGGTCTGTTTCTGTTTCGCGAAAACGCGACTGGCTGGGTCGGCAGCAGGCTGGCGGCGGTGCCCGAACTGTCTGCGCTGGCCCGTCATCCAGAGCTCGCCGTGGTCTACGGCACGTCCAGCGGCGACGGCGCAGGCCGGCTGCATGCCTGGCGCATCGACGGCGATCGAGCCGCGGAGCCGCTGTCACAGGTCGGCAGCGGCGGCGCTGAACCGTGTCATGTCTGCGTCGATCCGACCGGGGGCGCCTTGATCGCCTGCAACTACGCCGCAGGCGTGCTGGGTTGCTGGACGCTGACCGCCGACGGTGCCATCGGACCCGCCAGGTTGATGCTGTTGCAGGGCAACGGAAGTGGGAAAGTACCGGCCAGGCAGGACCGGCCACATCCACACCAGGCGCAGTTCCTCGGTGACCGGCTGCTGGTCACCGATCTCGGGGCAGACTGCCTGCGGCAGTTCAGCATCGACACGCGGGACGGCGGCCTGGTCGAGGTGGCGCGCTACCCGTCGCCGCCGGGCGGCGGCCCGCGTCATCTGGTCAACACCGCCGCTGGAGGCGTTGCGGCGTCGATGGAGCTGTCGGGCGAGTTGGCGGTGTCCTCATCGGACCTATCGCACTGGCACACGGCTGCGTCGACGATGCGCAGCGGGCCGGCGAGCAGCAGGTCGACGGTCAACTATCCGGGAGATCTGCAGAGATCCGCGGACGGCAAGATCGGCTATCTGGGCAACCGTGGTTACGACACCATTGCGGCATTCGCGTTGGACGAGACTCCCCGGCTGCTGGTGGAGGTCGACGCCGGGGTCCGCTGGCCGCAGCACCTGCTGGTTGACGGCGACCGGCTGCTGGTCGCCGGCCAGGACAGCTCACGGGTGGTCGGGCTGCCGCTGGATGCTGCGGGTCTACCCGGCCGGCCGGAGCCCCTGTTCGACTGTCCCGGCGCCTGCTGGCTGCTACCGGCCGGCTGAATTCGTCTGCCGGAAGCCGAACGCCCCCACCTGCTTCACGCAGACCGGGGGCGTTGCGGGCACAACTGTGAGGAGGTGTCTACTTGGCCTTCTCCAGGACCTCGACCAGCCGCCAGCGCTTGGTGGCGGATAGCGGGCGGGTCTCGGCCAGCAGCACACGATCGCCGACGCCGGCGGCGGCATGCTCGTCGTGGGCCTTCACCTTGCTGGTACGCCTGATGACCTTGGCGTACCGCGGGTGCTTCACCCTGTCCTCGAGCTCGACGACGATGGTTTTCTCCATCTTGTCGGAGACGACGTAGCCCTCGCGGGTCTTACGGTCGCCGCGCACCACGGTGCCCGGTGCAGTGCTGCTGTCTTCGGTGTCGGCAACCGCGGCAGCGGTCACCTTCTCGGCCTCGCTCATGCAGCGCCTTCCTTACCGGCAACTTGGTCCGGACCGATCGACAGACCGAGCTGGCGCTCGCGCATCACGGTGTAGACCCTGGCAATGTCGTGCCGCACGGTGCGCAGCCGACGGTTGTTGTCCATCTGGCCGGTGGCCATCTGGAAGCGGAGGTTGAACAGCTCCTCCTTGGCCTCGACAAGGCGAGCCGTCAGCTCCTCGGTGCCGAGTTCGCGCATATCGTCGGCAGCGGATTTCCGCTCCTCCACCGAGGCGACGGACGAGCTTTTCACCGACTTCTCGGCCTTCGCAGCCTTCGCTGTCTTCGCAGCCTTCGCAGTCTTCGCCATCAGTTGTCACCACCCTCACGAGAGACGATGCGGCACTTCATCGGCAGCTTGTGAATCGCACGGCGCAGTGCCTCGCGGGCGATTGCCTCGGTCGGGTAGCTCATCTCGAACAGCACCCGACCCGGCTTGATGTTGGCAACCCACCATTCCGGAGAACCCTTACCGGAACCCATCCGGACTTCGGCGGGCTTCTTGGTCAGCGGACGGTCGGGGAAGACGTTGATCCAGACCTTGCCGCCGCGCTTGATGTGCCGGTTGATGGCGATACGAGCGGACTCGATCTGCCTGTTGGTTACGTAGGCAGGCTCGAGAGCCTGAATGCCGAAGTCACCGAAGGTCACCTGGGTGCCGCCGGAGGCCATTCCGGTGCGGTGCGGACGATGCTGCTTGCGGTGTTTGACCTTGCGAGGGATCAGCACGTGGATCAGGCCTCCGTTCCGGATGAGTCGGGGACGGACGCGGGTGCCTCGGTGGCGCTGGCGACCGGGTCGGCCGTACCCGCGGGGGAATCGGCGGCGCGGCCGGCGTCGGTGGACGTCGGGGTGGTACCTGAGGCGCCACTGCGGCGACGTGGACGGTCGGCGGCGGCTGGGCCACGGCCGGCGCCGGCGCGCTGGGCGGCTGCCGCTTCCGCGGCCTTCTGCTCGGCCAGGGTGCCGGACTTGTCGCCCTTGTAGATCCAGACCTTCACGCCGATGCGGCCGAAGGTGGTCTTGGCCTCGAAGAAGCCGTAGTCGATGTCCGCGCGCAGGGTGTGCAGCGGAACACGTCCCTCGCGGTAGAACTCGCTGCGACTCATCTCGGCGCCGCCGAGACGGCCGGAACACTGGATCCTGATGCCCTTGACCGCACCGCTGCGCTGCGCCGATTGCATCGACTTGCGCATAGCGCGACGGAAGGACACTCGGTTTGACAGCTGCTCGGCGACGCCCTGGGCGACGAGTTGGGCATCGGATTCCGGGTTGCGGACCTCGAGGATGTTCAGCTGCACCTGTTTGCCGGTCAACTTCTCCAGCGTGCCGCGCAGTCGATCGGCCTCGGCACCGCGGCGTCCGATGACGATGCCGGGTCGCGCGGTGTGGATGTCGACTCGGACCCTGTCCCGGGTGCGCTCGATCTCCACCTTCGCGATACCTGCTCGGTCCATGCCGGTGGCCATCAGCTTGCGAATGGCCACATCCTCGGCGACATACTCCGAATAAGCCTTGTCGGCATACCAGCGGGAGCTCCAGTCCGTAGTGATACCGAGCCGGAACCCGTGCGGGTTGATCTTCTGACCCACTAGCGGGTCCTTCCCTTCGCACTCGAACCGGTGGACCTGGAACGGGACCGACCGGACTTTCTTTGATCGTCAGCGGTAACGACCTCGACGACCTCGATGGTGATGTGGCAGGTGCGCTTGCGGATGCGGAATGCCCGGCCCTGGGCGCGCGGCTGGAACCGTTTGAGGGTGGGACCCTCGTCCGCGTACGCCGTCTCGATGATGAGGGCTTCGGGGTTGAGGCCCTGGTTGTTCTCCGCATTGGCAACCGCCGAGGCGATCACCTTGGCGACCGGCTCTGCGGCCGCCTGCGGGGAGAACTTCAGGATGGCCAGCGCGTCGGCCGTTGACCGACCGCGCACCAGGTCGATGACCCTGCGGGCCTTCATCGGCGTCATGCGCACGTGCCGCGCCTGAGCCCGGGCACGCGGCAGTTCGACCGCTGCCGCAGCTGTCTTACCAGCCTTCGGATTCATGAATGTGCTCTTCTCTGGATTTTCGGCGTGCGGATCAGACGCGCCTGGCGCGACGATCGTCCTTGATGTGACCCTTGAACGTGCGGGTGGGTGCGAACTCGCCGAGCTTGTGGCCCACCATCGACTCGGTGACGAACACCGGCACGTGCTTGCGACCGTCGTGCACGGCGATCGTGTGCCCGAGCATGTCGGGGATGATCGTCGAGCGCCGCGACCAGGTCTTGATGACGGACTTGGAGCCCTTGTCGTTGGCGACGTCCACCTTCTTGAGCAGGTGGTCGTCGATGAACGGGCCCTTTTTGAGACTGCGTGGCATCTCTTGCCTACCTTCCTGCCCTGTTCTCGGTGACGTTCATTGCGGTCGGCTCGCTCATCGCTTCTTGCCACCCTTACGGCGACGACGAACGATCAGCTTGTCGCTAGCCTTGTTCGGCCGACGGGTGCGGCCTTCCGGCTTTCCGGCCGGGTTCACCGGGTGACGACCACCCGAGGTCTTGCCCTCGCCGCCACCGTGCGGGTGATCGACGGGGTTCATCGCGACACCACGGACGGTCGGGCGCTTGCCCTTCCAGCGCATCCGGCCCGCCTTGCCCCAGTTGATGTTGCCCTGCTCGGAGTTGCCGACCTCACCGATGGTCGCCCGGCAACGGACATCGACGTTGCGGATCTCACCGGAGGGCATCCGCAGCTGGGCGTATGCACCCTCCTTGGCGACGAGTTGCACCTTGGCGCCGGCGCTGCGAGCGATCTTGGCGCCGCCACCCGGCCGCAGCTCGATGGCGTGGATGACGGTGCCGACGGGAATGTTGCGCAGCGGCAGGTTGTTGCCCGGCTTGATGTCGGCCGCAGCACCGGTCTCGATCGGGTCGCCCTGGCGCAGCTTGTTCGGCGCCACGATGTACCTCTTGTCGCCGTCGGCGAAGTGCAGCAACGCGATCCGCGCCGTCCGGTTCGGGTCGTACTCGATGTGCGCAACCTTGGCCGGCACGCCGTCCTTGTCGGCCCGACGGAAATCGATCAGTCGATATGCCCGTTTGTGGCCACCGCCTTGATGGCGGGTGGTGACCCGACCGTGGACGTTGCGGCCGCCCTTGGAGTGCAACGGGGCAACGAGCGACTTCTCGGGGAAGTCGCGGGTGATCTCGGCGAAATCGCTGACCGAAGATCCGCGGCGACCTGGGGTCGTCGGCTTGTATTTACGGATACCCATTTCTGTTCCTGTCCTGTGCCCTTGGTCCTCAGGCGCCCGTGAAGATTTCGATCGGCTTGCTGTCGTGTGACAGCGTGACGATCGCGCGCTTGGTCGACTTCCGCGAGCCGTAGCCGAACTTGGTGCGCTTGCGCTTGCCAATCCGGTTGAGCGTGTTCACCGAGACGACGGTGACGGCAAAGATCTGCTGGATGGCGATCTTGATTTGCGTCTTGTTCGCGTCCGGGTGCACCTCGAAGGTGTATCGACCGGTTTCCAGTAGGCCGTAGCTCTTCTCGGAGACGACGGGCCGCAGAATGATGTCGCGCGGGTTGGCAGTCACTGGTCACTCTCCTTGCGCTGGCTCGGCGGCAGCAGGAAGCCGGCTGCTTCTGCCGCCTCTGCGGTGCGGAACCACACCTCGGCGACAGTCGCGCCATAGAACCGGCTCCCGGGAACGTGGTAGAGCATCGAGTCGGCGTTGCCCTTGATCGGGAATCCCTCAGGCTCGCTGTCGTCGGCCAACGGTAAATGGCTGTCCGGACCGAAATCCTTGGTGTCAGCGGCAGTTCCGGCGTCGGCCGTTGTCGCCGGAGCATCCACCGGGTTGTCTGCCCTGACCGGCTTGGCGAATGCCAGGAACTCGTCCAACGCGGACTTCGTGAAAACCACGTCATCGGAGATCAGCACGTCGTAGGTATTGAGCTGATCGGAGCTGATCAGGTGCACCGTGTGGGCGTTGCGCAGCGATTTCCAGCCGGCTTCGTCCTCGCGGGAGATGACGACCAGCACGTTCTTCGAGGTGGCCACGGCGGCCAACGCAGCGATGGCCACCTTGGTGGACGGCGCAGCGCCGTCGACCAGTGAGGACAGCACGTGCACATTGCCGGAGCGGGCCCTGTCCGAGAGGGCACCGCGCAGGGCGGCGGCCTTCATCTTCTTGGGGGTGCGCTGCGAGTAGCCACGCGGAACCGGCCCATGGACCGTTCCGCCGCCGACGAACTGCGGTGCGCGGGTCGAGCCCTGGCGGGCCCGGCCCGTCCCCTTCTGGCGGTACGGCTTCTTGCCGCCACCGCGAACCTCGCCGCGTGTCTTGGCGCTGTGGGTGCCCTGGCGGGCCGCGGCCAGCTGGGCTACCACGACCTGGTGCATCAGCGGGATGTTCGACTGGACGTCGAAGATCTCGTCCGGCAAGGTGACCGACCCGTCAGCCTTACCGGCTGGGGTGGTGATTTCGATGGTGGTCATCAGACGTTAACCTTCCCGCCCGCGGCAGTGCCTGCAGCGGAGCTCTTGACGGCGGTCTTGACCATGAGCAGCCCGCCCTTGGGGCCCGGCAGGGCACCCTTGATCAGCAGCAGTCCGTTCTCGGCGTCGACGGCGTGCACCGTCAAGCTCTGGGTCGTCACTGTCTCGTTACCCATCCGGCCGGCCATCCGCAGACCCTTGAACACCCGGCCAGGGGTGGAGCAGCCGCCGATCGAACCAGGGGCGCGGTGCTTGCGGTGCACACCGTGGCCGCTGGACAGACCCTTGAAGCCGTGCCGCTTCATGACGCCTGCGGTGCCCTTGCCCTTGGACGTACCGGTGACATCCACCTTCGCGCCGGCCTGGAAAACCTGCTCTGCGGTGAGTTCCTGGCCGACCGCATAGTCGGCGACGTCTTCGGTGCGCAGCTCGACAATGTGTCGCCGCGGGGTGACTCCCGCTTTGGCGAAATGACCGGCAACCGGCTTGGTGACCCGGCGTGGGTCGACAGCGCCGAAGGCGAACTGGACAGCGTTGTAGCCGTCGCTTGCCACCGTGCGGACAGCGGTGACGACGACGGGACCGGCGGCCACGACGGTGACCGGGACGATCCGGTTCGCGGAGTCGAATACCTGCGTCATCCCGAGCTTGTGGCCCAGGATGCCCTTCAAAGTGTTGGCCATGATTGAAAACCCATCTCCTGAAAGAACGTCATCTCCAGGGTTATGAAATCGGAAGATCGCTACTGGATGTTGACATCGACCGATGCAGGAAGGTCGATGCGCATGAGCGCGTCCACCGTCTTCGGCGTCGGGTCGAGAATGTCGATCAGGCGCTTGTGGGTGCGCATCTCGAAGTGCTCGCGCGAGTCCTTGTACTTGTGCGGCGAGCGGATGACGCAGTACACGTTCTTCTCGGTGGGCAACGGCACCGGGCCGACGACCCTGGCACCCGTGCGGGTCACCGTCTCGACGATCTTGCGCGCCGAGGCGTCGATCGCTTCGTGATCGTAGGCCTTCAGCCTGATGCGGATCTTCTGTCCCGCCACGCTTGCCGTCCTTCACTCGTCTGTCGGTGCCCCGGCCGTCCGGCCTGACACTGATGTCGCTGCGCTGATGTCGTCCGTGGTGCACCAGATGTCTGAACAGCCGGTCGGTACGGCCCCTGTCGGGTCGTTCCCTGTGACCCACTGTTCAGCAATCCGGGTTCACCGGTCCACGCGGTCGGGCGTGTCGCCCCACCGACTCATGCGTCCGCCCTCGCCCGGTGATGGGTGGATGGTCCGCACGGACCGGCAGCGCTCGCAGGGAGCGCTGGTCGTTACTCGTTGTGGCTGCCCTTGCCGACCACCGTGGAGTAGGCACAGTTGTCTTGCTGGTGATCTGTTGCAGGCCGC
This sequence comes from Actinomycetota bacterium, assembly GCA_030947305.1. Classification (GTDB taxonomy): domain Bacteria; phylum Actinomycetota; class Actinomycetes; order Mycobacteriales; family Nakamurellaceae; genus Nakamurella. The sequence goes on from JALYXB010000068.1 coordinate 11,329, forward strand.
GTTGAAGCGCAACCCGGTGAGGGCAACGGACAAAAGTATGCCTCACGAGCGGCGGATCAGACAACTCGACCCTGCTCATCGATCGGACGTGCTGGCAGCCCACCTTATGCAGGGGCGGTGGCGAGGGGATGTCGGCAGTGTCAGTGCCGACCAACGGCGTCGCGGGTGGCGATCGACAGCGAGGTCCGACCGCGCCCGGATCGCAGGGCAGTCCTAGGGTCAACTGGTGGCAGATCCAACCGGCCGGCAGTCGGCCGACAGAGCTGACCCGGCGATGGACACCGCACGATCGGTGCCGGCTGGCGCCGAGCAACCGGTGCTGGTGGTGATGGGTGTCTCCGGATCCGGCAAATCGACGGTGGCCGGCTTGCTGGCCGGGCAGCTCGGCTGGGACCTCGGCGAGGGTGACGACATGCACCCCGACGAAAACGTTCAGAAGATGGCCGCCGGCGTCCCGTTGACGGACGAGGATCGATGGCCGTGGCTGGAGACGATCGCATCCTGGATTACCGAGCACACCATGGCCGGCATCCCGGGCATCATCACCTGCTCGGCGCTGCGCCGTTCCTATCGGCTGGTGCTGCGCGGCCGGAATGTGATCTTCGTCTTCCTGTCCGGCGAGGGCGCCAGGATCAGTAGACGGATGGGCGCCAGAACCGGCCACTTCATGCCGAGCACGTTGCTGGAATCACAGTTGGGCACCCTCGAGCCGCCCACCGCCGACGAGAACTTTCTGTTGCTGGACATCGCGCTCAGGCCGGCCCAGATCGCTGCCGAGGTCATTCGCCGGCTGGCGCTGCGGCCGGACGTCGGGTCGTCAGGGCTCCTCTTTTCCCGACCGGGCGAGTCGTCCGGCCCCGCTACGACGTTGATGACCGATCCATGAGAGTCTCCTTCCCCGACCCTGCCGACACCCTTTCCTGCGCCAGAAAGGCACCTGATGATCTCCCTCATCGAGGGGCTCGCCAGCCGAGTCCATGCGGTCGGCACACCGCTGCTGGCTGCTGACGGTCCGACACCCGCCGAGAAGGCGAAGCTGCCGTGGACCGGTCATGACACCCGCCTGCTGCTGGTGGCCGTCATCGCCATCGCGGTGATCGTGGTGCTGATCGCCTGGCTGAAGATGCACCCGTTCCTGGCACTAATCCTCGGCTCCGCCGTCCTCAGCATCGCCGGCGGTGTACCGATCGCCGACTCGATCACCCATTTCGAGAAGGGCGTCGGAGACACGCTGAAGGAGGTTGGCCTGCTGATCGCGCTCGGCGGCATGTTGGGCAAACTACTGGCCGATTCCGGCGGCGCGAATCAGGTGGTGGACAAGTTGATAGCCAGGGCCCGGCCGGCGATTGTGCCGTGGATGATGGCGCTGGTTGCCGCCATCGTCGGGTTGCCGATGTTCTTCGAAATCGGGCTGGTGCTGCTGCTGCCGGTGATCGTGGTGGTCGCCAGCAGGACCAAGCTGCCGTTGATGAAGGTCGGCATTCCCGCGCTCGCCGGTCTGTCGGTATTGCACGGCTTCATTCCGCCGCACCCGGGGCCGCTGATCGCCATTGCCGCGCTGGGCGCGCCGTTGGGACTCACCCTGGCGTTCGGGCTGCTGGCGGCAATCCCGACGGTGATCATCGGCGGGCCATTGTTCGCGATGCTGGCAGCCCGCTGGGTTCCGGTTGCCGCGGAGAACGCGCCGATGGCTCGGCTGACGACGAGCACCGGCACCGGCACCGGCACCGGCACCGGCACAGTGTCAGGTGAAGGCGGGAAGGCAGCCCGCCGCAGGGGTTCCAAGGATCTGGGCCTGACATCGGACGATGCTGAACTGACCAGCAGGCCGAGCTTCGGCGTCACGGTCGGGACCATTCTCTTCCCGGTGGTGCTGATGCTGCTGAAGGCACTGGCCGACATCATCTGGGCTGGCGACTCGAGCAACAAGGTGCGCACCGTTGTCGACTTCATCGGCGAGCCGCTGGTCGCGATGACGCTGGCAGTGCTGCTGGCCATGGTCACCTTCGGCTACGCGGTCGGCTTCAATGGCAACTCGATCACCAAACGGCTGACAGCGAGCGTCGGACCGATCGCATCGGTGATCCTCATCGTCGGTGCGGGTGGCGGATTCAAGCAGAGCCTGATCAGCGCCGGTGTCGGCGACACGGTGGCCAAGGCCGCAGTGAGCCTTGGGGTTCCGACGATGCTGTTGGGGTTCCTGCTAGCGGTGGTGATTCGGCTGGCGACCGGCTCGGCGACGGTGGCCACCACTACTGCCGCCGGCATCATTGCCGGTCTGGCCACCGGACTTTCACCAGCGCACGCCGCACTACTGGCGTTGGCTATCGGCGCCGGTTCACTGTTCCTGTCACACGTCAACGACGCCGGATTCTGGTTGGTCAAGGAGTCATTCGGGCTGACGGTCGGCCAGACCTTCAAGACCTGGTCACTGATGGAGTGCATAGTGTCGGTCGTCGGCTTCCTGAGCGTGCTGGTGATCTCCATCTTCGTCTAGGTGGGCAGTCACGCTGCTGGGTGAAGGCCTCCGGGCGCGCGACTGCCGACCAGAATC
>JALYXB010000073.1 GCA_030947305.1 Actinomycetota bacterium
TCTGTCTGGTCTGGCCGGAGCAGGATGCGGTGATCGTGACCACCGCCGCGGTGGTCGACATGCAAGCGCTGCTGACGATGATCGAGCAGAATCTGCTGCCGGGAATGTGTGGTTCCCCGTCGTCGTCGGTCGACGAAAGCGTTGCGACGCAGGAGGATCGGCTGAGCGAGCGGCTGGCCGCGCTGTCGTTGCCCATTCCGCGAGATGACGGTGCCGGGGAAGTGGGTACTTTCGGGCGATCCGCGGCAGGCATCGCGACGGGCGCGGCAAAACTGGCCGGCACAACATTCGAAGCCAACGACGCGGCGCCGGAGTTGACCTCTGTCACCTTGTTCGACTCGGCGGACGGTTGGGATCTCGAGCTGGCCCTGCCGAGCGGTCCAGCCGTCTTGCCGATCGGCCGGAATGCCTGGGCGGGCGGTAGTTGGCCCAGCAATCGTGACGGCGCAACGAGTTCGGTGCCGTTCGAGTCCTCCGGCGGATGGCGATCGGACGGAGTCTTCGAGGCGAGTTTGGTGATGATCGAGACACCGCACGCGATCCGATTGCTGCTGGATCCGGCGACGGGTGAGTTCGCTGCGAACTGGCAATTGCCGCCGCTGCATGGCGCCAGCCCGTCCGATCACCTGCTGTGGACCACCGGCGGCAGCGATCATCTGCCCACTTGAGGCCACCGTTCGGGTCTGAACGTAGGCGCCGGGAATTTCCCCGGGCCGGCGCGGCTACCGGGCAGTTTGTCTGCCACGGTAGACGGCAGTGCGAAGTTCGACGGCATAGTAATCGAGTTCCGGCATGCCCATCGCGGTAGCGACGGCGATCTCGGCGTCGATGTCGTAGGGCACCCGGACGAACTGAATGCCGAACGGCGCCGGTCGCAGACTGTCCACCGTACCCTCAAGGACCGCGTACACCGGAACGGGTTCGTCCAGCGGATTGCCGGCGCTCCCGGCGTTGAAAAGTGTTCGGCCGTCACGGGTTTCGAGGTAGGCGTCGTGGATGTCGCCGTACCCGACGACGTCGGGTGTGGGCCCCGGCCCGGTGAGATCGGTGCCGGCGAACATCCCGTCGAACTCCGACTTGGTGTGTAAGGCGTGCACCCTGGTGTGCAAGCTGACCGCCGACGCATGAAACAGCCGGACGCGCCGTCCGCTGATCAGCAGGTCGTGTGCCAGCGGCAAGTTGGTGAGCCACCGCAATTGCTCGGGTCGAAGCTGGTCGCGCCACCACAGCAAAGCCTCGCTGGCGTCAGGACCTTTGCCCGGCATGAACTCGTCCCAATTTCCCCGGACGTTGACTTCGCACAGCTGCTGGCACAGCGCGATCACCTCCCGGCCCCGCGGCCCCTTCCCGACGTTGTCGCCGAGGTTGACGATCCTGCTGATGCCGCGCGCGTCGATGTCGGCCAACACGGCCTGCAGGGCGGTCAGGTTGCCGTGCAGATCGGAGATGACGGCGAGGCGATCCATGCCCCCAAGCTAGAGGGCGTGCACATCGTGCGTGCTCGCGGCAGGGGGTGACGGGTTCGAGGCCGGAGGCCGGGGGGTCGGCGGCCGGCGGTCTCTGACCATGATTGGCGGTGAGCCGCGGAGCCATCACTGTTCCGCCTAGCGTTGAGGTCACCACGACGAAGGAGATGCCCATGCCGTCCACCCCGCTCCCCGACGACCTGCGCGCAAGGCTGGCCAAGCCGAACCCGTCGGTGATCGCCACCCTGCGAAGGGACGGTCAACCGGTCACCGTCGCCACCTGGTACCTGCTCGACGGCGACCGGATCCTGGTCAACATGGACCGCACCCGGGTCAGGGTGAAGCACCTGCGCAACGACGGCCGGGTGGCGCTAACCGTCCTCGACGAGAACTGGTACACCCACGTCAGCATCGTCGGCCAGGTGGTGGAGATCGCCGATGACGACGACCTATCCGGCATTGATCGGATCTCCACCCACTACACCGGCAAGCCCTATCCGGATCGCGTCAGCCCGCGGGTCAACGCCTGGATCGAGATCGACCGCTGGCACGGCTGGGGCGAGGCCAGGCGCAGCTGACCGCGCTCTAGGGTGGAACCATGAGAGTTGTCGTCATCGGCGGTACCGGGCACATCGGGACGTACTTGGTGCCGCGGTTGCTGCAGGCCGGTCTGGAAGTGGTCGTCGTCAGCCGCACCCAGCGGGCACCGTACTCGTCGAGCCCGGCCTGGGGCCGTGTGCAGACCGTCGCCATCGATCGCGAAAGTGCCGAACAGGATGGATCTTTCGGCACCCAGATCGCCGCCCTCGAGCCGGACGTCGTCATCGATCTCATCTGCTTCACCCCGGCGAGCGCCGAGCACATCGTCGACGCGCTCCGTGGCCGGGTACGCCATTTCCTGCACTGCGGCACCATCTGGGTGCACGGCCCCAGCAGCTCCGTGCCGACCACTGAAGATCAGCCGCGTCACCCGATCGGCGACTACGGCAAGAACAAGGCGGCCATCGAGGAGCTTCTGCGCAGTGCCGCACAGCTGGATGGCTTCCCGGCAACCGTCATTCATCCCGGCCACATCACCGGGCGCGGCTGGGTCCCGGTGAATCCGGCGGGCAATGTGAATCCCGCGGTCTTTCAACAGCTGGCGGACGGAAAGCCACTGCTACTGGCCAACAATGGCCTGGCAACCGTCCAACACGTGCATGCCGACGACGTCGCACGAATGTTCATCGCGGCGATGGCCAGCCGTTCCGTCACCATCGGCGAGAGCTTCCATGCGGTCGCTCCCACCGCCCTGACCCTGCGCGGTTACGCCGAGGCCGTCGCCGGTTGGTTCGGCCACGACGCGCAGCTGGACTACCTGCCCTGGGAGCAGTGGAGGGCGCAGGCCGATGCCGCAGACGCCCTCGTCACCGACGATCACCTGTCGCACAGCCCGCATTGCAGCATGGCAAAAGCCGGTCGGCTGCTGGGATTCCAGCCGCGGTTCAGCTCGCTGGAGGCGGTCCACGATGCCGTCGATGCGATGGTGGCGACAGGACAGATCGTCACCCGATAGCGGCGGCAGGCGGCCGGGGCATCAACGGATCAACCCGGATCGGAGTCCGATGGCAACGGCGTGCGCCCGGTCGACCGCGTCGAGCTTGCGGAACAGCCGCCGGGCATGGGTCTTGATGGTGTCGCCGGACAGAAACAGATGGCGCCCGATCTCGACGTTGGACAGCCCCCGACTCATGCCACCCAGCACTTCCACCTCACGGTCGGTGAGCGGGTTGTTGGCTCGGTACTCCAGCCGGCGGGTGTTGAGCAGCGAATCGGTGGTGACGTAGGCCAGCAGTGCAGAGATCTCTGCCGTTGCGGCATCCCACCGCAGAAATCCGCGGGCACCGCAGGAAATGGCTGCGCTGATGGAGAAGGCGTCGTCGGAAGAGCCGAATATGATCACCCCGGCGGCCGGGTACAACGTGAGCAGTCGTCGGACCGACTCGATGCCATCCATTACGGCCCGTTGGGTGCCGATCAACACCGCGTCAGCCGGATCCATGTGGTAGCGGCGCATCAGCTCGTTGCCGCTGGAGACACTGTCGACGGCATGCA
>JALYXB010000049.1 GCA_030947305.1 Actinomycetota bacterium
CTCCCGGGAGCGGCGCCAAGCGCTGTCCACGCTCCCGGGCCCCGACACAGCAGAAGCATGGACAGCGGCGGGGAACCCAAGATGTGTGGCGACGAAAATTGGTCGCCTTGGGGTGAAGCCGGTGAGAACCGGCCGGGCACTACCCCGGTGTAGTAGCGAGAGCAGTTCGCTCGACTGACACCGCCCGAACCCGACAGCTGACTTCGCAGGCGCAGCAAGGGGAGACTCAACATGACCCGTTTCAAAGGCCGTCACCGCAAGCCGTCCACCGCACGCACCGTGATCGTTCGCACCGCCGTTGCCGGCACCTTCATCGGCGCCCCGGCGCTCGCCATGGCCGCTCCTGCCTCCGCCGCCCCGCTGTCCACCTGGGACAGCGTCGCCAATTGCGAGTCGACCAACAACTGGAGCATCAACACCGGTAACGGCTACTACGGCGGCCTGCAGTTCTCCCAGTCGACCTGGGATGCCTACGGGGGCCAGCAGTACGCCTCGCGCGCCGACCTGGCCACCAAGTCCGAGCAGATCGCCGTTGCCGAGAAGACCCTCGCCGGCCAGGGCTGGGGTGCGTGGACCTGCGCTGCCATCGTCGGTGCCTCCGGTTCGCCGCAGAACCGCGACGCCGGCGCTTCGGGCGGCTCCACGTCCAGTTCCTCCCATTCAACCAGCTCGTCCAGCAGCTCCTCCAACTCGTCCTCGCGCAGCTCACACTCGAGCAGCTCGTCGCACAGGTCGTCGGGGACGTCGTCGAACGGCAGCTACACCGTCCGGTCCGGCGACACCCTGTCGGGGATTGCCGCGAGGTTCGGCATCAGCTGGCACACGCTGTACGCGAACAACCGCAGCGTAGTGTCCGACCCGAACGTCATCAGCGTCGGTCAGCGGCTGTCGGTTTCCGGTTCAGCGGCATCGAAGTCGACCGCATCAGCGCCGGCTTCCGCCGGGCCGTCCGCCAAGGGCGGCTACACCGTGAAGTCCGGCGACACGCTGTTCAAGATCGCCGCCGCCCACGGCACCTCATGGCAGGCGATCTACGCCGCAAACCGCAGCTCGGTCTCCAATCCCAACTTGATCAACGTCGGTCAGCACCTGAACCTGGGCTGAGCCAGCGACTCCCAGCACCTTTCGAAATGCCCCGCATCTTCTGGATGCGGGGCATTTCGTATCGTCAGCCCCTGAAGCCGAACGGGTCGGCGGTGTGTCCCACCAGATCGGCGATCGAGTCGAGTACCAGCGACGGCTTGTACGGGAAACGCTCCATGCTTTCGACGGTGGAGATCCCGGTGAGTACCAGGATGGTAGCCAGCCCGGCTTCCAGCCCGGCGATCACGTCGGTATCCATCCGATCACCGATCATCAGCGTCGATTCGCTGTGCGCCCCAATAGATCTCAGTGCCGAACGCATCATCAGCGGATTGGGCTTGCCGACGAAATAGGGTGATCGGCCGGTGGCCTTCTCGATCAGGGCGGCGACCGCACCTGCCGCGGGCAACAGCCCGTAGCGCGACGGTCCGGTCGGATCAGGGTTGGTCGAGACGAACCTGGCACCCTTGTCGATCAGCCGGATCGCTGTGGTGATGGCCTCGAATGAATACGTCCGGGTCTCGCCCAGCACCACGTATTCGGGGTCGCGGTCGGTGAGGACGTAGCCGGCCTCGTGCATCGCGGTCGTCAGGCCGACCTCGCCGATCACGAAGGCTGTGCCGTGCGGGCGCTGCGACTTGAGGAATTCGGCGGTCGCCAGTGCCGAAGTCCAGATCCGTTCCTCGGGAATCTTCAGCCCGGTCACCGCCAATCGGGCCACCAGGTCGCGCCGAGTAAAGATCGGATTGTTGGTGACGACCAAATAGTTCGCGTCCCGCTCGGTGAGCTCGGCGATGAACGCATCGGCGCCGGGAACCAGATGCTCCTCGTGGACCAGCACACCATCCATGTCCATCAGGTACGACCACTGCGGCGGGTCGTCGGCCTGCATGGTCGGGTCGGGCTGGCGAGATTCGGTCATCGGTTCATCTTCCCGTGCCGGCCGACGGACCGTTGCCCCGCCCCCACCGGGGGTAGAGCCGGACCTGCGTCGCCTTGACCTCGGCATGGACCCGGCATCCTGGGAAGATCGGCAGCGCCGCCACCGCGGCCGGAGTAACGTCGGCCGCCAGCACCGTCGTCGGCTCGGCCGTCGGCGTTGCGTCGGTGGCCGATCGGTCGGCAGCCGATTCGTCGCTCGCCGATCCGCTGACAGCGATCCGCAGCCGGACCGCGGCCGGGCCGGCTTCGACCGTCAACACCCGTCCGGCCCACAGGTTCCTTGGGCTGCCCACCCCAGGGGTGGCGTACACCGCGACGGCAGACGGCGGGAAGACTGCGGCCGCCGGGGCGCCGAACACCAACGGCTCGTCGGCGATTCCCGTGACCTCTACGCCGTCGTCGGTCCGCATAGCGGTGCCGCTGCCGTCAGCGGTGCCCAGTATCAGGTTCAGCCCGGCCAGCGCCGCCCCGAATTCGGTGCCGGGTTCGGTGAGCATGCCGGCAGTCGTCCCGGAATCGATGATCTTGCCGTCGCTCATCACCATCACCCTGTCGGCCAGCACCGCGGCGTCCAGCACCTCGTGGGTGACGACGATGGTCGTCTGTTCGGCTGCCGTCAGGTGCTCGCGGAGCAGCTGTCGGATCTCCCCGGCGGTCCGGACATCCGCGGCCGCCAACGGCTCGTCCAACAGCAACAGGTCTGGCTCGGCGGCCAGCGCCCTTGCCAGCGCCGCTCGTTGCCGCTGACCGCCGGACAGTTGACCCGGCCGCCGGCCCGCCAAGTCGGCAAGGTTCAACCGCTGCAACCACTCTCGGGCTTTCTTGCTGGCCGTCGCCCGCGGCATGCCCTGCGAGCGTGGTCCGAACGCGACGTTTTCCAGCACCGTGAGATGCGGGAAAAGCAACGGGTCCTGCCCCATCAGCCCGATCCGCCTGCGGTGCGGTGGAACCGCCGTTCCGGCACCGGCCAATCGGTTGCCGGCCAGCTCAATGCGCGCATCCTGGGCCACAATGAGGCCCGAGAGCGCCTGCAGCACCGTCGATTTTCCCGCGCCATTGGGCCCGAGCAGCGCCACCGTCTCGCCGTGCTCCAGGTGGAAAGCCACCTCGACGTCGAAGGCCAACCGGTGGATCAGCAGCCGGCAGTCCAGGAAATGACTGCCCACCGGCGTCATCCTGTTGTCCGTCGTGGCCGGATCAGCAGCAGGATCACCATGGCCACCACAACCAGCAGCAAGGCCATCGCCACCGATGCGTCGGTGCCGGTTCCGCCACCGTTGAACGCCGTGTAGATGGCCAGTGGCATCGTTCTGGTGATGCCTTGTTGGTTCCCGGCGAACAACTCGGTGGCACCGAACTCACCGAGCGCACGGGCAAAACACAAGGCCGTTGACGCCGCCAGCGCCGGGCCGAGCAACGGCAAGGTCACCCGCCAGAGCACCGTCGCGCGGCCAGCGCCGAGAGTGGCGGCCACCGCCTCGTACCGGGTGCCGGCGCTACGCAGCGCGCCCTCGAGGGTGAGAACCAGGAACGGCAGCGCCACGAACGCCTCGGCGATCACCACCGCCATGGTGGTGAACGAGATCCGAGTGCCGAACCAGCTGAAAAGGTATTTACCGGCAAGACCTTGCACTCCCAGCAGGTACAGCAGCGCGATACCGCCGACCATCGGCGGCAGCACCAACGGCACGGTGACAAGGGCACGCAGCGCTCTGCCCCCTCCGCCGTCGCTGCGGGAGAGCAGGATCGCCAGTGGGGTGCCGAACACCAAGCAGATTCCGGTGGCCGAGACACCGCACTTCAGCGACAACCACAACGCATCGCGGGCCTCGGCCGACATCAGCGCCGCCGGCACCCGCGACCAGTCGGCCCGGGCCACCAGCGCTACCAGCGGCAACAACAACAGCGCAACGGCCAGCGCCGCGGGTAGATAGGCCCAACGCGGCAGCCCGATGAGCACCGAACGGGAGGCAGCCCGTTGCCGATGCCGGTCGGCGCTCACCGCCAAGCGGATCCGATCATGGCCGTGCAAATCCCAACCCGGCCAACGTCTTCTGGCCGTCGGGACCGAGCACGAGGTCGACGAACGCCTTGGCCCCCGCCGCGTTCGGCGCCGCCTTGAGCGCCACGATCGGGTAGCGGTTCACCGCTTTGCTCGCCTCCGGGAAGTTGACGCCAAGGACTTTACCGCCGGCGGACAAAATGTCGGTGACATACACCAGCCCGGCATTTGCGTCGCCGGACTCGACCTTTGTGAGCACCGCCGTCACGTTCTGCTCCTCGCTGGCGGGTCTGACGGTGACCTTCGCCGCATCCAGGGCGGTGTGCGAGGCGCGGCCGCACGGCACCGCCGGTGCGCAGAGCACTGTTACCACACCGGACTTGGCCAGGTCGGCCAGCGAGCTGATCTTCTTCGGGTTACCTGGAGCCACCGCGATCTGCAGGGTGTTGGACGCGAACAGCGTCGGTGTGCCGGCCGCCAGACCGGCGTCGGTGACGGTTGACATGTTCTTCTGGTCGGCGCTGGCGAACACGTCGGCTGGTGCACCGCCGGTGATCTGGGTGACCAGCGTGCTGCTGCCGTCGTAGGAAACCTTCACCGTCGTTCCCGGGTGCGCCCTCTGGAACAGCGTGGCCAATGCATCGAACGGCCTCCTCAACGACGAGGCGGCCAGCACGGTGATGGTGCCGGCGAGGGTGGCGGGCGAGCCGGTGGCGACGCTGCTGCCGGTGGTTGCGTTGTCGCTGGATCCGCAGCTCGTTGCCAGCACTGCAGTTCCCAGCAGGGCGGCCGCAATCGCGCTAGTTCTCCGATTCACGAAGTACCCCTTGGGGTTTCCACGATGACGGTGGTGGCTTTGACGACTGCGACAGCAAGTGATCCGACGGCAAGTTCGAGTTCGTGGACAGCCTCGGAAGACATCAGCGAGACGATCCTGTGGGAGCCGCACTGCAGCTCGACCTGCGCCATTACGGTGTCTTCAGTGATGGCGGTGACGAGCCCGACGAATCGGTTCCTGGCAGACCGTCCTACTCCCGACGGGTCCTCGAGATTGCGCGCGCGTTCGGCATGCTCACGGGCGAAGCCGGCCAGCACGGCACCGTCGATCACCGCACGGCCGGACTCATCCGTGCCGGTGGTCAAGGTTCCGGCATCGACCCAGCGGCGAACGGTGTCGTCACTCACCCCGAGGAGTAAGGCGGCCTGACCGATCCTAAATTGCGTCACAATCATCACTCTACTGCCGCAGATGCGGGTACATCTATTGCCAGGGGCGCACGGTCAACATCGTTATCGATGATTGAGTGTCTGCCGGCTTCGTCGCCAGCTACTGGTTGGTGATGACACAGGACCCATTGCCCTCGGGGTCGGCCAACACCACGAAATCCCTCGGCGTCTGCCAACACCACGAAATCAGGATCCGCCGGGTACTTGTCCCCATCGACCCTGCCGGCGCCCGCGACCAGCCGATCGCCGGCGCCGGTCTCGTCGTCGGCAGACCGAGATGGATACGCGGAGGTTGCTGTGCCCGGGGTGTCGGACAGCTCCAGCGCGAGCCATCCGCCGGCCGATCAGGGAGCAGCGACCGCCATCGCCGCGGACCCCTCGGCGTCGGCGTCCCTCCGCTTCCAGGCGCGGGTATCTCGCCGATCCAGCAGTCCGGATAGCACCGCAAGGGCCAGCCCGATCGCCGACAAGGCAGCGCCGACCACGTTCGGTGCCAGCAGGCCGAACCCGCCGGCGATCACCATGCCGCCGAAGTACGCCCCGATCGAGTTGGCGATATTGAAGCCCGACTGCACTGCCGCGGACACCATCGACGGATTACCACCTGCCTTCTCCATCACCCTTGCCTGGATCATCGGGCCGATCATGAAACCCGCAAAACCGATGGCTACCAGCGTGATCACCGCCCCCAGCTTGTTGTTGGCGGTCAGCGTGAACAGGCCAAGAACCACGCCGAGCAGCGCCAGCGAGCCGTACATGCTCGGCATCAGCGCCCTGTCTGCCAACTTCCCGCCGACCAGCACCCCGATCGTCATACCAATGCCGGTGAGCGCCAACAACAACGTCACGCTGGATGGCGCGAACCCGGCCACGTCGGTGAGGATCGGGGCGATGTAGCTCATCGAGGCGAACACCCCGCCAAGTCCGAAGGTGACGATCGCCAGCGCCAGCCAGACCTGCGGTCGGCGGAAGGGGGCAAGCTCGCCGCGCAGTCCGACGGTCTCCGCGGCCGGCTGATCGGGAATCAACAGCTGGATGGCCACCATCGCGAGCACGCCGATGCCGCCGACGACCGCGAAGGTGGCTCGCCAGCCGACCTGCTGCCCGAGCAGCGTGCCGAGCGGAACGCCGACCACGTTGGCCAGCGTCAACCCGACGAACATCCTGGAGACGGCTCGGCCGCGTTTGCCCTCGTCGACCAGTCCGGCCGCCACGATCGCACCGGCACCGAAGAACGCGCCATGCGGCAAACCGGCGATGAACCGAAACACCAGTCCGAGTTCCAGCGTCGGCGACAGCGCGAATAGCACGTTGCCGACCACGAAGAGCGACATCATCGCGAGCAGTACGGTCTTGCGGGGCAACCGGGCGCAGAGGGCGGTGAGCACAGGGGCGCCGACCACCACGCCGATGGCATAGGCGGTGATGAGATTTCCGGCGGTCGGGATACCGACGTCAAACGCGCTTGCCACTTGCGGCAGCACACCCATCATCACGAATTCGGTGGTGCCAATGCCAAACGCAGCGATGGCGAGGGCGAGCAGTGCGATGGGCATGACGAAAAACCTTCGAGGACGGAGGAGGTACCGGCCTCGATGCCGGACTTGTTTTTCTGAATCGATTCAAGGCTACCCGGGACAAGCAGCTTCTAGCCGGCCGTAGCGCGCTTCGTGGCTGTCGGATTACTCACCGGTCGGCTCCGGAATATGGCCGACTGTCGGCCCACCAGGTTTGGAATGCGGCATCGGGGCGTGACGATCGGGGAGCCGGCCGACCGTCACGCTCCGGCGACGTGCGCCGCCACCCAATCCACGAACGGTCGGCCGGCCCGCCAGTCCCTGCGGATGATGTCGAGAAGGTCGGGAGCGTGGATCATTGGTTCGAAGCCGTACGACTTGCTGATGGCGATCGTCTTGTGCCGCAACAGTTCGATGCGTCCATGGTCCGCCGAATATCCCTTCGGTACGGTCTTCAGCTTGTCGCCGCCGACCGTCCAGCCGGCTCTGGTGAGCCTGCCGATGATCTTCTCTACCGCCGCCCCGGACGGCCCGTCGATTGCGGTTCGGATAGCGGCCAGCCGGGCCGGCGACGCGTCGTAGAAGCCGACACCCACCCGGACGCCGGAGGCAGCCAGCTCGACGTACCAGCCGGTGGCGGGTCCGGCCGGCACGAACGCACCCTGATGCGTCTTGTAGGGGGTCTTGTCCTTGGCGAATCGAACGTCGCGGTAGGGCCGGAACAACTTCGCCTCGCCGAACTCCTTACCCAGGGCCGCCGTCAACTCGAGCATTGGGGCCTTGACCGACTCCTCGTACACATTGCGGTGGGAGTCCCAGAACATCTTGGAGTTGTCCGCTTCAAGGTCGTCGTAGAAGTCGAGGGCGGCTGTCGGGAACCCGGTAAAGGTCATCCCCGGATGGTAGATCGGCGGGAGTGGAGCAAGGTCGATCCAGAATCAGCGACCAGGTCAGCTGCCAGCTCGTTTGTCCCACTACCCGCGGCGCATGGAGCACAGGCGGAGAGCATGCTGGGCTGATGGGCATCAGGAGCAAGCTGGTGATGGGAATGGTCGGCGGTTCCGGGCTGATCGGGGGATACCTCGGTGTGGTCACCGGTGCTGTCACCATCGACCTGGGGCTGGGGCGCCGCGTTCGTCCGCTCGGCCCGCTCCAGGTACCCATCGCGGCCCCGCGGGCAACAGTGTTCGACGTGATCTCCGAGCCGTATCTCGGGCGGCAAACCCGTGCGGTTGCAGCGAAGGTCAACATCTGGGCTCGCGGCAGCGACATGGTGCTGGCTGCCCATCGAACACCGATCCGGGGTGGACTGGTCACGACCACTGTGGAGTCGGTCACCTTCTCAAGGCCGGATCTTGTCGAGTTCCGGCTCGCCCGCGGTCCCGTTCCTCATGTTGTCGAACAGTTCCAGCTCGACGGCGACGACACCGCCACCCAGCTGCGTTACGCCGGCGAACTCGGCACCGACGGCTGGGCACTGGGCGCCCTATGGGGGGATCTGGTGGCTCGCCCGTGGGAGCGAGCCGTGCTCGCGACCTTCCTCGCCGTCAAGGCGGAGGCCGAACGCCGCACCGCCCGCACCGACCGGCGCTAGATCGCCCTACCAGGCATCCCCGGGCAAACCGACCGGCCGGGTGTCCGTCCACGCGATCTAGGGCACCATCGCAGGCGTCATACCGGGCGGATGCCGACGTCGGTGTAGGTCACTAGCAGCAGCAACCGCAGCTCCGGTGCGATCACCAGATCGACCAGATCGAGCAGGGTGCGACGAAACACCACGCCGTGGAACGCCTCCGATTCGCCGGCGAGGTGGTGAGCCAGCTCGTGCAGCAGCACCAGCTCGCGCATCGCCCAGGCGGTGCCGCGCCGGCTGCTCATCGCGGTCGGAACGGCGATCACCGCGTTGAAGCACTCGTAGTGAGCCTCGCCGCCCCCCCGCCGCTGGCGCACCGTGCATGGCGAGGCAGCTCGCTCCGGCCAGCGCTGACGGACCGCCGGCAGCCGCAATACCGAGTCGATATAGGTCTGCACCGACTCGATGGAGCCGAATCGACGTTCGACCGGCAGGGTGATGCGCGACCCAGCGACCTCGACGGTCGGGAAGTCGGCCGCGCGATCCAGCAACCGGCGGACCAGGTTCTCCGCCTCGTACACGGCGGACCGATCGGCGTCCCTGCGACGGCCCGCCTGCATGTGACCCCGCGATGGTGCGGCGGCCGGGCGCGACCCGTCAGTCACCGCTGCTTACTGCCTTCCGAGCGCCGCCGATCGCCGTTCGCTGCCCCAGCTGCGCCTGTCGTCCTGCTCGCCTGCCGGCATTCGTCGACACCTGCGAATACCGGGCGCTACCGGACCGCCAGGACCCGCGCGCCTCGGAGGTCTCCGAGTAGAAGTCCTTGATCTCCAACTCTTTTGCCCTGATCGCGATCGTTACGCTGGACGAGCGATGCCCGCTGATCGGCACAACGCCGGCATCTTCGTGGATAGTTGCGTACTGCAGCTCGGCCTCAGCGTTCGCCTTCTCCCTTGCCAGCCTCAACCGGTCGCCGATCACCGCCGCGAACGCCTGCTGGAAGTTGATCCGAGCGGTGGTGGAGTGCACCGGGCGCTGCGTCAACCGACCCGTGCGGCTGTCAGTGCCGATAGTGAGCTCCTGCTTGTGCTGCCCGGACCTCAGATAGCGATCGCAGGCGGCGACCATCTGCACCACCAGTGAGGAATAGAGCGCCTCGCAGGTATCGATGTCGCCCTTGAAGCCGTAGGCGTAGATGAAGGTGGAGTTGCGGGCGATATCGCAGCTCACCTCGTTGGCCCTGGCAATGGCCAGGAACAGCTGGACATAGGTGGCCAGTCCGCGCTTGCCGCTGGTTCCGATGGCGATGGTCCGTTGTTCGGGGAACGCTCGCTCCTCGTTGCTGGCTGTGTGGCTGCGGGCAACCGCCAGATCGATCGACTCAAGTGTTGCCAGCCGCTGCGCCGCGGCCATGTACGCCTGAGCCTCGTGCTCGTTGTCTGTTCCTTCTGCCTTCCGCAACAACGCGGCAATCCGCGTCAGCGTCCTATCTGCCACTCTCTCAGTCCTTCTCGTCGACTGCGGGTCGTCCGGGCGGATTCGACCGCGTCCGGGCAGGCTCTCATTCCCCGCCGACAGTCGAGCGGGACCTCAGTACACCAGTACGGTGCGGCCGATCGGGGCAAGGTTGGTGGCCCAGATGAAGTCGATCGCCGGGTCGGACATCCGGACACAGCCATGGCTCGCCGGATAGGGCGGCACGTCAACGCCCTCACCATGGATCGCGATCCCGTCGTAGTCGTCGAAGTATCTGGGTCGCCACAAGGTGCCGAGCTTGCTGGTCCGCAATCCGTTGATCGCCCGCTGGATGGCGAAGGTGCCACTCGGAGTCACCGCCACGTGCGGATTCGAGTCGCCCTTCTCCAGGAACGTCGCACCGCTGCCGGTCGAGACGTGGATGACGTACCTCAGCTGGCCATCGATGACGATCATCAGCAGCTGCTTGTCCTTGTCCACCTCGAGCGCATTGCCAAAGGTGGTGCGCGGCGTCGGCAGGATGTTCTTGGTGAGGGCGGCCCTGGTGGCCGGCCCGGCGACGCCGTCGGCGTTGATGCCTGCGGCCTTCTGATAGGCGATCACGGCCTGACTGGTGACGTACCCGTAAGTGCCGTCGGCCTTGCCGTTCCAGTACCCAAGACCGCTGAGCCTTGTCTGCAGTGCCGTCACGTCAGCGCCGCTCATCCCCATCTTGAGCAGGTCGCGGACCGGTGCGGCGCTGGTCGTGGTGGCCGAGGTGGTGGCTGGCGAGGTGGTGGCTGGCGAGGTGGTTGCTGGCGAGGTCGTAACTGGCGAGTTTGAGCTGGTTGCCGAGGTGGAGTTGACCGAGGTTGCCGTCGTGGTGGCGGTGGATGCGGTCGACCGGGTCGCGGCGGAACTGCTGACGGTGGACGCGCTCGGCGATGCAGTCGTGACAGACGATGCATTCGAGACTGGCTGATGCGACGAAGTCGACGCAGACCGCGCCGGGGCGCTCGTCGTCGGGCGGTTCGAGGTCGGCGCTGACGAACCGGGCCGCTGGGCAACGCTGGCCGGCTCGGCCGAGGTTGATGGCGAGCCGTGCTGCGCAGCCGCCGACACATCTTGCTGGGCCGCTGCCGTCGAACAACCGGCCAGCGCGACTGCCATCGCTACCGCCCCGAAGACAGCGACGATGCCGGTCCCGATCGAGCGCGCCGTGGCCCCGTTACCGTGACCCATGATGATCCCCCCGAGGGTGAGCGTTACTGAGTTGACACCAAGTAGACGCTCGGTCGGTGGCCCTGGTTGCGTGTGCCGCGCGCGTCGTAACCAATTCGGTACGAACTTTACCCGTGATACCAGCGGGTACCCGCATCGCCGACCCGGAGCCGGGCGTTGCCGGCTATCTGGGCGCGGGTAGCTTCGAGACCATGAGCGAACAAGCCGCAATGCGTTTCGGAATTTTCGTCCCACAGGGCTGGCGGATGGACCTTGCCGGCATCGAACCCGCCGAGCAGTGGGCCACCATGTCCGCACTCGCCCAGCGCGCCGACGCCGGTCCGTGGGAATCGATCTGGGTGTACGACCACTTCCACACCGTGCCACTGCCGAGCCAGGACGCAACGCACGAGGCCTGGACGTTGATGTCGGCGTTCGCCGCCGTCACCAAGCGGGTGCGGCTCGGCCAGATGTGCACCTGCATGGGCTATCGCAATCCGACCTACCTGGCCAAGGTTGCCGCCACCATCGACGTGATCTCCGGCGGCCGGGTCGAGATGGGCATCGGCGGCGGCTGGTACGAGCATGAGTGGAAGGCATACGGCTACGGGTTCCCGCGGGCCGGCGTCCGGCTCGGCATGCTCGACGAGGGCGTGCAGATCATGCAACAGGCCTGGGGCAAGGGGACCGCGACGCTCGACGGGAAGTACTACCAGGTTGACGGCGCGATCGTGCAACCGCAACCGTTGCAGGACGGCGGTATACCGATGTGGATCGCCGGCGGCGGCGAGAAGGTGACATTGCGGCTTGCTGCCAAGTACGCCGACTACACCAACTTCGGCGCCGACGTCTTCCAGGCCAAGTCAGACCTGCTGGAACAGCACTGTAAGGACGTCGGCACCGACTTCGCTGCCATCACCAGATCGACGAACTTCAACATCGCCATCGGAGCCAACGAGGCCGAGGTGGAGAACCGGTTGTCGTGGGTTCACGACCACTTCACGAAGTACGTCAACGCCGAGGAGGCTGACAGCGTCGTCTCCGAACTCCGCAACTCGGCCGGCTGCGGAACACCGGAGCAGATCATCGAAAAGATCCGCGCCGTCGGCGATCTAGGGATGACGTACGCGATCTGCTACTTCCCTGAGTCCGCCTACGACACCTCGGGTATCGAGCTGTTCGAGTCCCAGGTGATCCCGGCCTTGCGGGGCTGACCCGCTCTGGTCTGGCCCAGCTGAATCGGCTGCCAAAGCGTTGATAGCCGCGTCGGGCGCAGGCAGGGTCAGGTGCGCCCGTTTATCGTTGCCGAGTGAGCGAGCCGACGATCGAGAAGCGTGTCAGCTGGGCCGAACTGTTCTTCGACCTGGTCTTCGTTTTCGCGATCACCCAGGTGTCCGCCTTGCTGCTCGGCAATCACACCGGGCTCGGGCTGCTACGGGCGGCCGTGGTTTTCGTGCCCATCTATTGGGCCTGGGTCGGTTCGTCCATCCAGGCGAACCTGCGGAACACCGAGCAGCTGACGATCAGATTCGCCCTCTTCGCCGTCGCGCTCGCCGGCCTGCTGATGGCCCTCGGGGTTCCACAGGCCTACGGCGATCGCGGGGTGTTGTTCGGCGCCGCCTACTTCGGCGGACGCATCGTGCTGGCGTTGGTGGCCACCGGAGGCAGGCACTTCGCGGCGTCGCCGTTCACCGTCGCGGTGTCCGTCAGCGGACCCCTGCTGCTGATCGGCGGCTTCCTGCCGTCGGCCGCCAGGACCGCAGTCTGGGCCGTTGCGGCGCTGATCGACCTATCAACGCCCACCGTGCTGAAGCGGCGGCTGGCCGCACTGCGCTTCGACGCCGGTCACCTGTCCGAACGATTCGGCACCTTCGTACTGATCGCCATCGGCGAGACCGTCGTCGCGATCGGCGCACCGGTCGCCGCCAGCGACCAGCTCTCGGCCGCAGTGCTGCTGGCTGTCGCCGTCGCCTTCGCCATTGCCGTCGGACTGTGGTGGGTGTATTTCCACTTCGCCGCCGACGCCATTCGGTTCGCCCTGCAGACGGCCAAAGTGCAGGTAACGGTGTCCCGCCACGTGCTGTCCTACGCGCACCTGTTCTTCATCGGCGCGATCATCGCGGTCGCCGTCGGCATGCATGAGGCCATCGCTCGGCCGAGTGAGCCACTTGCCTGGTCGGTGGCTGCGCTGCTGTATGGCGGCAGCGCGCTGTATCTGGCGACGTTCGGCTACAGCCGCTGGATGATGTTCCATCTGGTGTCGAAGACACGTCTGACGGCGGCTGCCATGGTGCTGATTTTGCTTCCGGTGGCGCCGCGGCTGCCGGCCCTGCTCGCCCTTACCGTGCTGGCCGTAGCGCTGGCCGCCTTGAACGTGATCGAGTTGCGCACCGCTCGGCATGCCGCCGCCGTGCAGTGACCCCCATCAGGTAGCGCCAAACTGTCGCGCCGCGCCGCACGCCTTCGGCGCGGCGGGATAGCTTTCCGCTACCTGGCGGGTGCGCCTTGCGGTGCGCCCTGTTACCGGTGAGGGAGGGCGGCGGGTGTCTGCTGGTCGGCAACGGGGCTGACGTGGATGGCTCCAGCCTTGGCCGACAACGGCTGTCCGCCGCCACTCCACTGCCGGGCAACGATCTCGGCAGCGATGGAGATCGCCGTCTCCTCAGGGGTGCGGGCACCTAGGTCCAGACCGATCGGGCTGGCCAGTGTGCCGATTTCGGCCTCGGTCAACCCTTCCGCACGGAGTCGGTTCAACCGGTCGTGATGGGTACGGCGGGAGCCCATCGCGCCGACGTAGGCGACCTGGAGTTTGAGCGCCACCGACAGCAGCGGAACGTCGAACTTCGGATCATGGGTGAGCACGCAGATCACCGTCCGTCGATCGATCAACCCGTCCTCGATCTGGCTCTGCAGATAGCGGTGCGGCCAGTCGACCACCACTTCATGGGCATCCGGAAAGCGTTGCGGCGTCGCGAATATCGGACGGGCGTCGCAGACCGTCACCCGGAAGCCGAGGAAGGCGCCGATCTTGGCGACGGCAGCCGCGAAGTCGATGGCGCCGAACACCAGCATCCGAGGAGCCGGGGCGTAGGACGCCACGAAGACCTGCAGCCCGTCCCCCCGGCGTTGACCCTCCGGCCCGTAGGTGAGCGTCGAGGTGCGGCCGGCCGCTAGCAGACCGCGGGCATCGTCGCGCACCGCGTCGTCCAGCCGCAGTGAGCCCAGCGATCCCTCGACGCTGTCCGGCCTGACCAGCAGATGCCTGGCCAGCTGGGAGGGCTCGCCGGCAATAATCGTCGCGACCGCCACCGGATCGTGCGCCCTCATCGACGCCGCCAACGACTCCAGTTCCGGAAACGTTGTCCTGCTGACCTTCTCGGTGAATATGTCGATGATGCCGCCGCAGGTGAGGCCGATGGCGAAGGCGTCGTTGTCGGACACCCCGTAGCGCTGCAACCGCGGTGGTTCACCGTCCCTGGTCGCCTCTCCCCTTTCGTAGACCGCGCCCTCGACGCAGCCTCCGGACACCGATCCGACGGCGGTGCCGTCCGGCCCGACCAGCATCGAGGCCCCGGCAGGGCGAGGGGCCGACAGGAAGGTGCGCACGACCGTGCCGACCCCCACCTCGGAGCCCTCCCGCCACCAGCGCAGCAGGTCGGCCATTACCTCACGCACCGGCCATCACCTCCAGCAATTCCTCCAGCGCAGCCAACGAATGTCCGGAGACGAACCCGTCCAGATGCGGAGCAACGGCGGCGATGCCACCCTGCACCGGCAGGTAGCCGCTGCGTGCCTTGTGTGGATTGACCCAAACCAGTTGCCGTGATAAACGTTTCAGCTGGGCGGCGCATTCCCCGAGAAGAGCGACCGAGTCGCGTTCCCAGCCGTCGGAGAACACCACTACAACGGCACCCCTTGCAGTCCCGCGTCGGCCCCAGCGATTCAGAAACGACGCCAGCACTTCGCCGAGACGGGTGCCACCGGAAAAGTCGGGGATGGCAGTCGAGGCTGCCAGCAGGGCCTTGTTCGGGTCACGAATGGCCAGCGCCCTCGTCACCCTGGTGAGCTGGGTCCCCATCGTGAAGATCTCAACGATTCCGGGCCGTTGGCGGACAAGGACGTGGGCGAAGCGCAGCAACGCATCGGCGTAAGGCTCCATCGATCCGGATATGTCGATGAGTAGCACGATGCGGCGGGGGCGACGGGATCGCTTGTGTCGCAACGGCGCCGTCGGCTCTCCGGCCGCGGCGATGATGGCTGCGGTGGTCCGGCGACGATCGATGGGTCCGCGGTGATCTGGTCGCCTGCGACGTGCGGAACGGGTTGGCAGTGCGGTCCGCAACAGACCCATCAGCGCCGCGAGCTCGCGCCGGTCTGCGCTGGTGAGGGCGGCGAAGTCCTTGTGACGCAACACTTCCGTCGCGCTGGATCGGCCGCGAAGCGGCGCGGACTCGCCGTCAACTGCACCCGATTCGCCCGCTTCGCCGTCCAGCAGGGACAGTTGCAGCTTCGGCGGCGCGACCAGCACCGGCAGCGGAACCCCGCCCCGGCCGTAGACCTGGGCGAAAATCCTGTCGTAGACAGGGAAATCGTCCGGGTCCGCCAGCAGTGTCAATCGGCCGGACCAGTACACGGCGAGCCCGGAGGTGCCCAGCTCGCGAACAGCGGCCAGAAAGGTGGCCGTGCGGTCGGTGCTGACGGCGACGCCGGCCGCTGCCAACTTGCGGGTGAAGACCACCAGCGAGGCGAGGACTACCTCGCCCTGTCTGATCACGACGTGCCCGTCAGCAACTCCGGAGCCAACCGGACCTGCTCGATGTCCTCGTGGTACTTCAGTGCCGCGCCGATGGTGGCCGACCCCGATTCGGCGTCCAGCCGGCTGGCGCCGATCGCGTCGAGGGCCCTGAGCCAATCAAGCGACTCGGCGACCCCTGGCGGCTTGAGCAGCGGCGCCTCGCGCAGCCTGCCTGCCGCTGCCGCTACGTCCGCAGCCAGGTCTTCGGCGATCCCCGGCAGCCGACGGCGCAGGATCTGCACCTCCCGCTCCAGCGTCGGGTGCTCCAGCCAGTGATACAGACAACGCCTTTTCAACGCGTCGTGCAGCTCTCGCGTCCTGTTGGAGGTGATCACCACCAGCGGTGGCCGCTCGGCAACGATCCGGCCCAGCTCGGGGATGGTGACGGCGAAGTCTGCCAATACCTCCAATAGGAAGGCCTCGAACTCGTCGTCGGCCCTGTCGACCTCGTCGATCAGCAGCACCGAATCAGAGGTACGTAGGGCGGCGAGAATGGGACGAGCCAGTAGGAATCGCTCGCTGTACAACTCGTCCTCGACCCAGCTCAGGTCGTCGGCGCTGCCGGTAGTGCCGCCGGCGCTGCCGGACACTTCCGGAATGAGGGGCCGCATCGCCTCCAGCGCCCGCAGATGCAGGACCTGTCGGGGAAAGTCCCAGTCGTAGAGGGCCTGCGATGCGTCGATGCCCTCGTAGCACTGCAGCCGGATGAGCGGGGTTCCCTCGATCAGCGCCAGTGCTTCCGCCAGCGAGGTCTTGCCGACGCCCGCTTCGCCCTCCAGCAGCAGCGGACGGCGCAGCCGCATCGCCAGGAAGACCGCAGTGGCCAGCGGTTTGTCCGGCAGATAACCGGTTTCGCTGAGTGCCTCGGAGACCGCGTCCGGGCTCGCGAGGTCCGTCATCGCTCCACTATTCACTACCGCTGGATACCCTGGGTACATGTCCTCGGTGTCGCTCGGGTTACCTGTAGTCGATCGGCGCAGAGCCGACCGGCAAACGGCCCCCCGTCCCGACTCGCCGTTCCTGATCGATACCCACGGCCGGCAGGCCACCGATCTGCGCGTCTCGCTGACCGACAAGTGCAACCTGCGCTGCACCTACTGCATGCCGGCCGAGGGCCTGGATTGGCTGCCGAGCCCGCAGCTGCTGACCGATGGGGAGCTGCTGCGGTTGATCCGCATCGGCACCGAGTCACTCGGTATCGACGAGGTCCGGTTCACCGGTGGAGAACCGTTGCTACGCAAGGGGATTCTCGACATTGTTCGATCGGTAGCCGCCTTGCCGGCGCGGCCGCAGATGTCGCTGACCACCAATGGGGTGGGTCTGGCCCGCCGCGCGGCCGACTTCAAGGCGGCCGGACTGAACAGGATCAACGTCTCGCTCGACACCCTTAACCGCACCAGGTTCACCACCTTGACCAGGCGGGACAGGATCCGCGACGTGTTCGCCGCGCTGGAAGCGGTTGCGGCCGCCGGGCTGACCCCGGTCAAGATCAACACGGTCCTGATGCGGGGCGTTAACGACGACGAGGCGGCCGACCTGGTGACCTTCGCCGTCGAGCGCGGCTACCAACTGCGCTTCATCGAGCAGATGCCGCTGGATGCTGGGCATTCCTGGGACCGCGGAACCATGGTGACGGCGGACGAGATCCAGGCACTGATCGCCGAGCGGTACCCCCTCAGCCCGCATGCCGCGCCGCGGGCCGGCGCCCCTGCAGAGCTGTTCGACGTGCACGGCGACTCCGGCGAGGTGCTCGGCACAGTCGGCATCATCGCCTCCGTCAGCCGGCCGTTCTGTGGTGATTGCGACCGCACTCGGCTGACCGCGGATGGCCAGATCCGCAGCTGCCTGTTCTCCAGGACCGAAACCGATCTGCGCGGCCCGCTACGCGGGGGCGCCCGGGACAGCGAGATAGCCGACCTGTGGCGGACCGCCATGTGGGGAAAATTGCCCGGCCACGGCATCAACGATTCGTCGTTCCTGCAGCCTGACCGGCCGATGAGCGCGATCGGTGGCTGACGTGACACCGCATGAGCCGCCAACTGGTCGGGTGTCACAGCCTCAGGAGGCCACTGTGACAGTGGATGCAGCGGTGGCAGCGGATCAAGGGGTGACGGTGCGGTACTTCGCCGCCGCCAAGGCGGCCGCCGGGATTACCGAGGAGATACGCCCACTGCCCGATCCGGCAACCCTTCAGGGGCTGGCCGCGGAACTTCGGGAGGTGCACGGCGGCGAACTGGGGGCTGTTCTCGACCGCTGTTCGTTCCTGCTGGACCAGGTGTCGGCGCGGCCTGCAACACCGGTCACCGCAGGCTCCGTGGTTGACGTCCTGCCACCCTTCGCCGGCGGCTGATCCCTCGTCCGGGTACCGCGGGTATCCAGCGCACCCACAACTTTCATCAAATCGTCACCGGTGTCGTCACTGCGTGCGCTGCTGCGTGCGGGATGATGCGGGGCAACCGAAGAACCCACTACACATCGGAGAAACCATGACGCAACCCCCGCAGCCGCCCGAAAACTCCGGATATCCGCAAGACCCGGCAGCGCAGTATCCACCGCAGCCACCGGCCGGACAGTATCCACCGCAGGGCCCGGCCGGGCAGTATCCACCCGCCGGGCAGTACCCACCCGCCGGGCAGTACCCACCATCGGAATCCGCCGGGCAGTACCCACCACCCGCACCGGCCGGACCGCCCCAGCAAGCCCCGGGTCAGTTCCAGCAGCAGCCGCTGGCCGGCCCAGACCTGAACCAACCGCAGCCGGCCGGCGGACCTGGGTTTAATGCGCCCACCGCCGCTGCTTTCAACCCGGCCAACGTCGCCAAGGCCGACTGGCTCGTGCTTGGGGTCGGCGTGCTGATGCTGATCTTCAGCTTCTTCGGCTGGTACAGCGTCAGCAGCAGCTTCGGTGGCGGCGGCAGCCTCGGGGGCTGGAACCGATGGTGGATCATCATCCAGCTCATCCTGCTGGCAATCCTGGTCATCAAGGCCGTCCAGATCTTCACGGGGAACCTGAGAAAGGAAATACCTGGCATCGCTTTGGTCGGGGCAGCCGCGCTGATCGTGGTACTCAGCCTCGTCGCCCTGATCGAGAACTTCGCCAATTCGACGTCGCAGTCCGAAGGCGGCTTCACCATCTCCGCCGGCCCTGGTTTCGGGATCTGGGCCTATCTCATCCTGTCGATCGTGTTGACCTACGGTCTCGCGCTGAGCGCCCAGAAGGACGGAAAGCTGCCGTTCAGGGTTCCGAGCATCGCCGGGCTCTGAATCGACGTGTGACGTTGGTCCGGCCGGGTCACCGATTCTCCGGGCACACCGGCCGGACCGCGCTACGGTGCTTCGGACGCGCCGGGTAACCCGCCAACGAGCGCCCGGCCGCTGACGATTCAGGAGGAGCGCGTGACTCAGCCCCCGTCGGGCGGCTATCCACAGCAGGGTGGCCAACCTCAGCAGCAGCCGCAGGGCGGCTACCCGCAGGGCGGCACTCCACAGGGCGGCTACCCGCAAGGCGGCTACCAGAACCCCCAGGGCGGCTATCCACAGACTCCGGGCCAGGCTTGGCCAAGGACAACTGGATTACGGCAGGCAGGGTTACCCCCAGAGCGGCCAGCCCGGCTACGGCCAGCCCGGCTACGGCCAGCCACCGGCCCATGGTGGCCAGACTTACGGCGGTCAACACGGTGGCTACGGCCAGCAGCCGCAACAATCCCAGCAGTACGGCGGTTATCCACCGCAGGGCAATTATGGCGGACCGGGGTTCCGACAACAACCGGCCGCCGGTCTCACTCCGACAACAGTGCACTGGTCGGCGTGGGCCGCGCTTGGCGCGGCATTGCTGACCCTTATTGCCAGCTCCCTGCCCTTCCTGACGGTGTCGGTGGCCGGCGCAAGCAGCAATTCGGCGAACGGCTGGCACAGGTGGTGGTGGATTCCTGGCATCTTGGCACTGCTGATCGGCATTGCCCTTGCCCTGTTGGTCTTCAACATCGTCAGCCCGGCACAGCTGCGGCCGATGTGGCTGTTCTACGCCGCCGTCGTGGTGTTCCTAGCCATGATCGGGGTGGTGATCCACACCTTCACCTTCCCGGCAGCGCATCGAAAGCCGACTTGTGCTCGGCCGCCGGCGTCGGTCCAACCGACTGCGCCGCCATCCCTGACTCCGCTATCCAACAGGCGGCCGGCCAGGTCGATGTCGGTCCAGCATGGGGTGTCTGGGTGAGCCTGGCACTCGCCGCGGCACTTGCCTACTTCCTGTTCGAGTACGCCAGCAGGTCGAAGCCGGGCCGGCAAGCGGCCGCTAGCTCCAGCCCCCGCAGCAGCAGTGGCGTTGACCGCACGTCGGCGCCGGAGGTCGGCACAGCGTGAGGAGGCACTGGGTTAGGAGGCACTGGGCGCGCGCCCGACCTCGGCCCGGCTGGATGGATGCGGCAGACTTGCCGGGCAGGCCGGCCTGCCGGCAGCACCTGCCAACATCGTGAAGGAGCCAGTCGATGAGCGACCAACCAACCGAGGGCCGGATGACCGATCCCGGCGACGCGGCCGTCGACGACCGTCGCACCGAGCGCATTCCGGCCGTGCCGGCGACCCCCCCGCCCGGTGGCCCCGAGGATCCGGAAAAGCGCAGGGTGACGCCGATCGCCCATCCGCCCGTTACGCTCCCGCCCAATCCGCCCGCCCCTGTCCCGCCTCGGAAGGCTGGTATCAACGAATTCATCATCGGCGCCGCGGGTATCGCCACGTTCGTCTCCGCGTTCCTGTCCTGGCAGTCGCACGACTTCGGCGGCTGGTCCAGCGCGTGGTCGACGGGGCTGTGGCCGGCGGCCGTACTCGGCCTGCTTGCCGCGCTGATCCACCTGGTGCGGATGTTGCCACCGGCCGATAAGGCATTCGGGGCGCTGCTGCCGTTGTTGTTGTGCACGGCAGCCGTCTGGATCCCGATCGCTGCACTGCCCGACAACGGTGACGCCTGGGGTGTCTGGTTGTGCCTGATCTCTGGCGTGCTGCTCACCGGCTGCCTGCTGGTGGCCGCCATGAGCGATCCGGCGCTGCGCAGGGCCGACGATCCCCATGACCTGTTCAACTGACCGGCTCGCCATCAATGCGGCGCTGCACCGCGACAAACACGGGATCAGTTCAGCAGCGAGGTAGCAGTTCAGGCCGATCCGACCCATTCGTCGGAGCCGTCGGCGAAGACCTGGCGTTTCCAGATCGGCAGCCGCTGCTTTACCACATCCACCAGCTCGGCGCAGGCAGCGAAGGCCTCCTTCCGATGGGCGGAGGAGACGGCGGCGCCCAGCGCCACGTCGCCGACGGTCAACAGACCGATCCGGTGCTGCACCCCGATGGCCACGATGTCGAAGCGTTCGGCGATCTCGGCGGCCACCTCTGCCACCACCGCATCAGCCATCGGGTGTGGGTGGTACTCCAGATCGGCGACCGCCTTACCGGCGTCGTGGTCGCGAACCACCCCAGCGAAGGTGACGACGGCCCCGGCCGCCGGATAGCCGACAGCAGCGGCGATCGCCTGGACGTCGATCGGCTGGTCGGTGACACCGGCGACCGCAATCCGTGCCGTCACCACCTTGGTCCGTCGGCGGGCCGTTGATGGTCGCCGCCGGCCAGCTGGTCGAGGGCGTGGTCGAGCACGTCGTCCAACACAGCCAGGCCATCGCGGACGCCGCCGCTCGAGCCGGGCAGGTTCGCCACCAGGCAGTTCCCGGCGACCCCGACAAGCCCCCGCGACAGCACCGCAGTGGCGATCCCGGCGTCGGCGCCGCGGCGACGCATCGCCTCTGCCACGCCAACAATCTGGTAGTCGAGGACCGCCGCCGTCTGCTGTGGCGTGACGTCGGTCGGCGAGATGCCGGTACCGCCAGAAGTGATCACCAGCGCACAACCGG
>JALYXB010000078.1 GCA_030947305.1 Actinomycetota bacterium
GACAACACCTGGGTGACGGTGGCACCCGCGGTGGTTAAGGCCTCCCCCGGATCGGGTCGCAGAATCTCCACGCCGAGGGTCATCGTCACTTGATCGACCGTGGCCGCCGCTGTGCCACCGCCGGTCACCGTGATACCGCTGCTGGACTTCCGCTGCTCTGCGCTCATCCCCCCAGTGTCCGCTCGACTTCCCGGGTCAACCGCCAGCGGGCCCACGACTCGACGGGTCAGGCAGGCGGATAGCGGGTGGGACGAGGCGGGCCCCCTTACGGCACACCGGTCTGCCGCATCATCGGTGGGCCGGTGGCCGCAGGTCGGCAGCCTGGTGTGGCCGGCAGGGCGCGAGTGCCGGTACCGACACCCTGGTGCGACCCCGATGCGATTCCATCGGGCGCGAAGCCCGTCCGAAGTGGCGGTGGCGCGCCCATCCGTCGTCCTCTCGGCGCGGAACACCGGGTCGGCCGCGCTGGCGTTCCCGGCCGTGACACTCCTGTTGCCTGTTACCAGGGCCGCCGTTACGTTCGGGCGGCCGCCTCGAACGGCCACGGCCGCGCCACCAGGAGCACGAGATGGACGAGCACCCGCAGTCGGCGGCGATGCACCGAGCGCTGAGCCGCCGGCTCGCCACCCAGCGCCTCACCTCGGCGCCGCTGGCCGCAGCGGCCGATGTGGTGCGATTGTTGGGCTGCGTGCAGGCGCAGGAACGAGCTTCGGCGTTTTACTCGCTGGGGTTGCGAACCCGCACCGCAACCGTCGAGTCGGTACAGGCCGAGCTGGATGCCGGTGCGATCATCAGGACCCACATCCTGCGCCCGACTTGGCATTTCGTGGCCCCCGAAGACCTCCGTTGGATGCTGGCGTTGACCTCGCCGAAGGTCGAACAGGGGATGGGCGCCAGGCACCGGCAGCTTGAGCTGACCCCGCGGACCATCGATCGCGGGCTCGACGATCTGACAGAACTGTTGTGCGGCAGGACATTTCGTACCCGCAGACAGCTCGGACCGCCGATGGAGCGGCGCGGGATTGCTGTCGGGGCCCAACTCGGGCACCTGCTGCTGCTGGCCGAATTGCGGGGATTGATCTGTTCCGGCCCGACGGTCGGCGGCCAACACAGCTACGCGCTGATCGACGAGTGGGTGGCCACGGCGGCGGCGCTGGAACCTGACGCCGCCGCTTCGCGACTGGTCAAACGGTTCTTTGCCGGACACGGGCCGGCCTCTTTGCCCGACCTCACCCGCTGGTGCACGCTGACCCAGGCCGACGCCAGGGCCGCATTGGCCATCTTGGGCGATGAGCTGGAGAAGATCGAGGTCAATGGCACTGCGCTGTGGTTCGACCCGAGCCTGCCCGCGCGCACGACGCGGAAGCGGAGGGCATTGCTGCTGCCGGTCTTCGACGAGGCAACGCTCAGCTATCCGCAGTTGAGATTCCCCAGAATCGACGGCCACCCGCACTCGGCGTTGAAGGCCGTCAGCGATCTGTTCAGCGGGTCGATCATCGTCGACCGGCTCAACGTCGGCACCTACACCAGAACCGTGACGGCCAAGGCGGTGACGGTTCGGCTGCGTTTCGCCTCGTCCGCGACGGTCGACCAGCAACGACAGGGCAGGCAGTCCGCCGACGCGATCGGCGATTTTCACTCACTTCCGGTGCAGCCAACCTCCCGGGTCGGGTAGCCCCTTCTCAGCCGGCTGACGCTCCTGCTACGGAATCTTCGACACCTTTGAGGGCGAGGACGGCCGGCAGGCACACCTGAACGGCCAGATTCCGGCGGCGCTCGGCCAGGTCGGGCCCGATTTGCTGGCTGCCGATCCCGACATCCGGATGGCAGACGTCATCGCGGTGAAGTGAGACAGCGGACCTAAGTCCTGCCAGCCGCTACCCGCTAGCCGACGTCGGCGCGGATCGCGGCGACCACCTCTGCGGGCGACGGATTGACCACACCGCGGCCGTTGATGACAACGGTCGGTACGGTTTCGTTTCCATCGGCGACCGAGCGGACGTACGCCGCGGCTTCTTCGCTGTGATGAATGTTGATCCACTCAGCGTCCAACCCGTGCATCCGCAGCGTCCAGCGCAGCCGGGTGCAAAAAACGCATCCTTCACGCCAGTAGATCGTCACCATGTCCAGTCCTTCCCGCGTCGTTCCCTGGCATTCCCACCGAACCCCGTGCACACCGGGCGCGCGCCTCGAGCGTGAACGGTTGATCGGGCGTCTTGAACTGCTCACGGCAGGCCAGCCGCAGCGTTTCCCGGCGCTCGTCGTCCAGGGTTTGGTAGTAGGCGCCGTGCGGACCGATGCCAAGTGTGAAGGGCTCCCACCAGTCGTCGAAATCGGCGTAGTGACCGTTGGCCAGCAAGACGCCTTCGTCGATGTGGGCGAGGCCGGCGGCGGTGAAAACCCTTGCCAGTTCGCCTTCGGCGTCCCCGGTGAGTTTGATGTCACCGGACAACGCCGGGTCGAGCCGCACCATCGTCTGGCCGAATATTCTCAGCGCCGTCATGCCCTGACGGTCCCAGACGCACGCCACCACTAGGCCGCCCGGCTTGGTGACCCTCGCCATTTCGCGTATGCCGGCAACGGGATCGGTCATGAAACCGACAACCAGGCTGCTGAGCGCCGCATCGAAGCTGCCGTCGTCGAACGGCAGGCTCTCGGCGAATCCTTCCCGGACATCTGCCCCGGGGTTTCGCAGCCGGCAGGCCTGGACGAACGGCGGCGACGGATCGATCGCCGCCACCGAGGCGGCGCCAACCCGGGAAACCAGCTCTTGGGTCAGCCCACCCGGTCCGCACCCGACGTCCAGCACCCGCATGCCAGGCCCGACAGCTGCGTTGTCTGCCAACGCCGGAGCCAGCGTCGGCAGGTAGCGACCGATCAACCGGTCGTAGCCCGCTGCGGGCGCGTCGAAGATGCCGTCCGGCCGGCGAGCATCATCACTCATCTGTGGGACCTTCCTTCGACTCCCCGATCATTTTGGCCCTTGACCGGCTCGGAATCCACCGGTTGTGGGACCAGTGCCCATTGCCGCTCGTAGCCGCTCGGCATAGAAGGCCCGCTCTTGGTCGGACGCGTAACTGCGCCGCGGCCAAAAGAACCCGCGCAATCCGTCACCCTTGGTGCGCGGCACCACGTGTACGTGCACGTGCGGAACACTCTGGCTGACGACATTGTTCGCCGCAACGAACGTCCCCTGGGCGCCGAGCGCGGCAGGAATTGTCGCCGAGATCCGTTGCACCGCAAGCATCACCGCCTGCAGCAGGGATGCCGGCAGGTCGCCGAGGGTGACGTGGTGCTCACGCGGCACCACCAACGTGTGGCCCAGGAAGACCGGTCTGGTGTCCAGGAATGCCACCACCTCCGGTTCGTCAACCACCAGCTGGGCTGGGGTGTCGCCGGCGATGATCGCGCAGAAGATGCAGTCGTCGGCCATCGCAAGGTCAGCCGTTCGCGCGCAGGTAACGGCCGAAATGCGGGACGGTGAAAGCAATCCGGCCACGCTCGCCGGAGTAGATAAGACCCTTCTTCAACAGCGCATCCCTGGCCGGTGACAGCGACTGCGGCTTGCGGCCCAGCAGCGTCGCGACGTCCGAGGTGGCAACCGATTCCAACTCCGGTTGTGCCGAATCCCGTTGGGGGAAACCGCTTTCGCCAGAGTTCTGGGTCCTGCCGGCAGCGGCGTCGGAGGCCGACGCGTCCGCCATGGCCCTGAGATATTCCCGTTCCGCGGGGGTGGCGCGCTCGTATCGGGACCCGAAAAAACCGACGGCGAGTTCGTCCTCCGCCTGCGGCGCTGCTACGGCCACATCCTGTTCGGTGATGGGGCTGGCCGGCGCCAGGTCCCAGACGACCTTGCCGTATGCCTGCACGAAGTAGGGATACCCGGCGGTGATGCGGTACATCGCCGCCAGTGCCTCATCGCTGAATCGGGCGCCCTCCTCGAGCGCCGGCGCGACCAACGCTCTGTTGGCGGCGGCAACGTCCAACCGATCGATCCTGTTGTAGCGGAACAACCTTTCACTGTAGGACTTGCTGGCCGACAGCACCGCCGGCAGGTGCGGAAGGCCTGCTCCGACAACGATGGACGGCAGCCCGCTCTGGCTCAGCTCGTGGCAGGCGGCGCAGAGCGCCGACACATCGTCCGGCGCCAGGTCTTGCATTTCGTCTATGAACAGCGCGACGCCGTTGCCCAGGTCTGCGGCCAGCCCGCCGACGTCCGTCAGCAGCTCCACCAGGTCGATCTCGATGTCGCCGGAATCGGCCCGGCCGACGGTCGCCGGGGCATCGATACTTGGGCTCCAACGATCACGCAATTTCGTCCCAGGAGAATCAAAGTCGCGCAGCGCGAACGACTTGACGCTGCCGAGTACCTGGTCGACGGCGACGCTGTTCGGATGGCCGAGTTCGCGTACGGCCATATGCAGCGCCGCGCTGAGCGGTCGACGCAGTCGCTGGTCGGGGCGGGCCTCCAGCTTGCCTGTCCCCCAGCCGGCCCGAACGGCCGCCGATCGCATGGCGTTGAGCAGCACCGTCTTGCCGACACCGCGCAGTCCGGTGAGCACGATCGAGCGTTCCGGCCGGCTTCGGGAGACTCGCTCCAGCACCACCTCGAAGGCCGACAACTGTTCGTCTCGGCCGGCCAGCTCCGGCGGTCGTTGCCCGGCTCCGGGCGCGTAAGGATTCCTGATCGGGTCCACGATCGCAGAATATGGGCTTATCTAGCCTCTGCCCGATATTTGCTGATATTGCGCTAGGTGTGTCGCCGGCGGCATGGCCAACCAGGCGTCATCGGTGAGCAGCGCCAGTACCGTCACCGGCAATAGCTGCCTGCAGGACGGCAAACTCACCCACCCATTCTTCCCCGTTGACCGTTCCGATCGGGCGATGATCGGTGTCTACCCAACGAGCACCCACTACAAGGAGGTAACGAGCATGTCCGAAGGCAGCAGCACAGCATTGCAGACTGCGATCGCCTACTACCAGGCCTGGACCGGTCACGACTTGGAGCTGGCGATGACGTACATCGCCGAGGACATCGTGTGCTTGGCCCCCGCCGGTCGACTGCAGGGCGCACAGGCATTTCGCGAATTCATGGGCCCGTTCTCGCAGATCGTCAAGGCATCGGAGCTGATCGCGGCATTCGGTGACGACCGGCTCGCGGTGCTCATGTACAACACCGATACCGTCCCGGTGCAGGACGCTCCCGGTGCCGAGTGCCTCACGGTGGTCGACGGCACGATCACCCAGATCAGGATCATCTTCGACCGGCTGCCCTTCGCGGCGGCGCGGGAAGCCGCTGCCGACAAGTGATCCCGTTGGCACAGAGCAACCGAGATGTTCGGGTCCAGCACCTTCCGCTGTCATTGCTCAAGGACTGTTGCTCAAGGGGTCGCTCACAACGGATCCTGAGCGGATGAACCACTCGTTCACCGCTGAACTCTGGTACTGGCGCGGCCCGTCACCGTTCTATTTCCTGACGGTACCGCCGGACCTGTGCCGAGAGATCGCCGCCATCGCTCCGGACGTCAGCTACGGCTGGGGGATGATCCCGGCCACCGTCCGGGTCGGCCAGACCGAATGGACAACCTCGTTGTTCCC
>JALYXB010000091.1 GCA_030947305.1 Actinomycetota bacterium
GCGCGGAGCCAATTGAGTCGATCCGCCACCGACCGATCGGCGCTGCTGCGATCGTCGGTGGCAGCGGCGTCGGCCTTGCTATCGACCGTCACAGGGTCGGCCAACACCGAACGGTCAGTCGGCTCGCTGATGGTCATAGGCCGATCATGGCACCAAAACGGAGTCTTCTCCAGGCAGCAAAGGCTGCCCTCACTGTCGGCAGGACGACGAAAAGCCCTGTGCGGTAAGGCAATCCTCACCTAGGTCGGGAAACTGGAATGATGGGTATCGGCGCCGTGATCTGCTCCTGGAAGCTGGCCCCGGTCGGGCTCTGCCGGCCGGCCAGATCCAGCTCCGACGTCGTCACTCGCGGCCGCGGGCGTCCGAGTTCGGCGTCCTGGTGCCAAGCAGCGACGAAGGTGTACACGGCGACTCCCAGCAGCGGGGCAACGACGACCAGCACCCAGGTGATGCTCGGCGGCATCGAGACCATCAAGTCGTGCGTCGGTCTGCCTGAGGTCTTCACCAACTCGTTGGGAAAGACCCCACCCGCCAGCCTCGGGCCGATCAGCAGTGCAGCCGCAGAGCCGACAGCGCAGCCGAGGCCGACTGCCAGCAGCATCTCCGGGCCGCGGGCGAACCGGATCTGCCAGGCGGCAACCGCGAGCTCGATCCCGATCAGCAGCGACATCAACGCGAACAGCCCGATGGAGGTGAACCGATGCGAGGACTCGGTGGGCAACGGCAGCGCGCTGCCGTCCTTGGCCAGCACCACCCAGCGCTCCCGCGGGGCCAGAGCGGCCCAGACGAAGGCCTGCACCACCCCGGCGATCACGCCGACCAGGGACACCGAAATCCATGCCGACCACCGGGATCTCACGTCAGGCAATCCGCACCGAGCAGAGCCTTCAGATCACCCATCAGCGCCGAGGTCGGCGTCACCCGCCAGGCATCGTCGAGCAGCACCGTCGTCTCGCGGCTGCCGTTGAGTAGCCGCAGGTGCACAGCAGTGGTACCGGGATGCTGGCCGAGCACCTCACGCAACCGGTCGACGACCGGCGGCGTGCAGCGCACGGCGGACATCTTCACCTGCACCGGACCGCGGCCAAGGCCGGCAGTCAGGTCGGGCACCGTCACCGATTGGGCGTGTAGTGACAACCGGTCCTCACTGCGCGACACCCTGGCCTTCACCAGCACGATGGCGTCCTCGGCCAAGCTCAGCGCGTTGTCCGCGTACACCCTGGGGAAGAACGCCACCTCGACACCGCCGGACAGGTCCTCCAGGGTCGCCGACGCCCACGGATCGCCGTTCCTGGTCACCCGGCGTTGTAGCCCGGTGAGGATTCCGCCGACCGTCACCATCTGCCGGTCGACGACGGTGCCGTCGAGGATCTCCGGGATCGATGCGTCGCTCTGCGCGGACAGCAGGTGTTCGAATCCGGCCAGCGGATGGCCGGATACATAGAGCCCCAACATCTCTCGTTCGAATCCCAGTAGCAGCTTGATGTCCCATTCGGTGTCCGGGATGTCCACGGTCATCCCGCCACCGACTTCTTCGGCGCTCAGGTCGCCGAACAGATCGAACTGGCCGGCCGCCTCTGCCCGCTTGAGCGACACCACCGCGTCAACGGCGTCGGTGTGCACCATCAGCAAACCCTTGCGCGGATGGCCGAGCGAGTCGAAGGCGCCTGCCTTGATCAGCGATTCGACCACCTTTTTGTTGCAGGCGGCCGCGTCGACCTTGTCAAGGAAGTCGGAGAAGTCGGAGAACTTCCCCTTCGCCTTGCGGGCGGCGAGCACGCTGTCCACCGCAATCGAACCGACGTTGCGAACGGCGGTCAACCCGAACCGGATATCCACCCCGATCGGGGTGAAGTTGGACTCAGACTCGTTGACGTCCGGCGGCAGTACCTTGATGCCGATGCGACGACACTCGGCAAGATAGATCGCCATCTTGTCCTTGTCATCCCTGACGCTTGTCAGCACGGCGGCCATGTACTCGGCTGGGTAGTTTGCCTTCAGATACGCTGTCCAGTAAGAGATCTGGGCGTAAGCAGCCGCGTGCGCCTTACCGAATCCGTAGTCGGCGAACGGCAACAGCGCGTCCCACACCGCAGTGATCGCTTCCTCGGAGAAGCCGCGTTCGCGCATGCCGGCGGCGAAGGGTGCGAACTCCGCGTCCAGCACCTCCTTCTTCTTCTTTCCCATGGCGCGCCGCAGCATGTCGGCCCGGCCGAGGCTGTAGCCGGCCAGCTGCCTGGCGATCTCGATGACGTCTTCCTGGTAGACGATCAGCCCGTAGTTGTCGGCGATAACCGGCTCCAGCGCCGTCACCACCTCCGGATGCGGATAGGAGATCGGCTGCTGGCCGCTGCGCCGCTGGGCGTAGTTCACGTGCGAGTTGATGCCCATCGGCCCCGGCCGGTACAAGGCGATCGTGGCCATCACGTCCTGGATACGGGTCGGACGCATCATCCGCAGCAGCGAGCGAGTGCCGGCCCCGTCCAGCTGGAAGACCCCGAGGGTGTCGCCCCTGCTCAGCAGCTCGTAAGTGGCGGGGTCTGTCGGATCCCTGCCCAGCGCATCGAGGTCCAGCTCGACCGCGCGGTTCAGCTTCACGTTGTCGATGGTGTCGCCAAGGATGGTCAGGTTCCGCAGCCCGAGGAAATCCATCTTGACCAGGCCGAGGGCCTCACAGGTGGGATAGTCCAGCTGGGTGATGATGGCGCCGTCCAGCGGCCGCATCATGATCGGAATGATGTCGAGCAACGGGTCGGAGGACATGATGACGCCGGCCGCGTGCACGCCCCACTGCCGTTTGAGCCCCTCGAGCCCCATCGCGGTGTCCATCACCCGCTTGACATCCGGGTCGCTGTCGACCAGCGCCCGCAGTTCTTGGGCTTCGCCGTACCGCTTGTGCGC
The DNA here is from genome assembly GCA_030947305.1 of Actinomycetota bacterium. GTDB lineage: Bacteria > Actinomycetota > Actinomycetes > Mycobacteriales > Nakamurellaceae > Nakamurella. The sequence goes on from JALYXB010000091.1 coordinate 2,902, forward strand.
CGGGTCGAACACGCCGGCCAACGGCATGTCCTTGCCCATCACCGGCGGCGGCATCACCTTGGTGATGCGATCGCCCATCGAGAACGGGTAGCCAAGCACCCTTGCCCCGTCCTTGATGGCGGCCTTGGCCTTGATAGTGCCGTAGGTGACGATCTGGGCGACCCGGTCGTCGCCGTATCGTTCGGAGACGTAGCGGATCACTTCACCCCGCCGTCGCTCGTCGAAGTCCACGTCGAAGTCGGGCATCGACATACGCTCGGGGTTCAAGAACCGCTCGAACGTCAGCTTGTAGGCCAACGGATCCAGGTCGGCGATCCGCATCGCGAAGGCGCAGATCGAGCCAGCGCCCGAGCCGCGGATGCCGGTGAGGATACCGCGGGCCTTGGCCCACTGCATGAAGTCCGCCACCACCAGGAAATAGCCCGGGTAGCCCTTTCCGATGATGACGTCCATCTCGAAATCCGCGCGCTGACGGATGGCATTGGTGATGCCGTTGGGATAACGCAGCAGCAGGCCGCGCTCGACCTCTTTGATGAACCAGCTGGTCTCGTTCTCACCTTCAGGGCACGGAAACCGAGGCATGTACCTGCCCTCGCCCTCAAGCATCTCGACCTCGCAACGCTCCGCGATGGCAAGTGTGTTGTCGCAAGCGCCGGGAAAATCGCTGTCGGGAAACAGCTTTCGCATGTCGGCAGCCGACTTGAGGTAATAGCTGTCGCCTTCCAGCTTGAATACCTTCGGGTCGTCGATAGTGTGCTGCGACCCGACCGCGAGCAGTGCAGAGTGGGCGGTGTGATCGACGGCGTCCACGTAGTGCAGATCGTTGGTGGCCAGCAGCGGCAAATTCAGTTGTCTGCCCAGCCGCAGCAGATCCGCTCGCACCCGCCGCTCGATATCGATGCCGTGGCTCATTACCTCGAGGTAGTAGTTCTCGGCGCCGAAGATGTCCCGGAAGTCGGCTGCGGCGGTCACCGCTTGGTCGTATTGGCCCAGCCGCAGCCTGGTCTGCACCTCGCTGCTCGGGCAGCCAGTGGTAGCGATCAGCCCCTTGGAATATTCGGCCAACAGTTCCCGGTCGGCCCGCGGCTTGTAGAAGAAGCCCTCCAGCGAGGAGCGCGATGAGAGCCGGAACAGGTTGTGCATGCCCTCGGTGGATTCCGACAGCAACGTCATATGGGTGTACGCACCGCGGGAGGAGACATCGTCCTCGCCGCCGTCCGCCCACCGCACCGCGGTGCGGTCGTAGCGCTTGGTGCCAGGGGTGATGTAGGCCTCCAGCCCGATGATGGGCTTGATACCGGCGGCCCTGGCCCGAGAATAGAAGTCGTAGGCGCCGAACAGGTTGCCGTGGTCCGTCATCGCCAGCGCCGGCATGCCGAGTTGGACTGCGCGCTCGAACAGCGGCTTCAACCGGGCGGCACCGTCGAGCATCGAATATTCGGTGTGCACGTGAAGATGTACGAAGGGGTCGGACCCGCCCACCGATCGGCTCCTTCCAGCCACGCTGTGTCGCCGGTAGAACCGCCTACCTGCTGCGCTCGTCTTGAGTGTCCGTTCTACCACCTGCCACCGACCGCCCCGACCGCCGACGCGCTGGCTGCGGTGGTGCGGCCGTGTCGGGCCACCACCGCCGGTCCTATGCCGCGAAAGCTCAGGGTTCGGGTCCGATCGGCCGGCCCGCCATCGGCGCCCCGGCACCCGACTGGGTTGTCCGGTGACAGGGTGACGGTGACCGTCGTTGAGGTGATCGACCCGCAACCAGGTGCTGACCAACGCAGGCTACCGGCTCGATGACGGCGATCGCGCGGCGGTGGTGCGCACCACCCTGGCCGGCGTCCGCTGGTGGGTCCGGCCCGATCTCGTCGACGCACCCTCAGCTGGCAGCCGAAGGTGGGCAGGCTGGCGTCAACAGGCCCGCAATACCTCGAGGGCAGCTGCCAGATCGTCGGGGTATTCGCTGCTGAATTCCACGATCCTCCCGTCGGCCGGATGGGCGAACGACAACGCCCGCGCATGCAGCCATTGACGGCCCAGCGCAACCCTTTTCGCCAGTATCGGGTCGGCTCCGTAGGTCAGGTCTCCCACCAATGGATGCTTGACGGCCGCGAAGTGCACCCGGATCTGGTGGGTACGGCCGGTCTCCAGTCGCACCTGCAGCAGGGTGGCCGCCCTGAATGCCTCAAGCGTTTCGTAGTGTGTCACCGAATCGCGTCCGCCGGCGACGACGGCAAACTTGTAGTCCGCCTTGGGATGTCGGCCGATGGGTGCGTCGATGGTGCCGACCGTCGGGTCCGGAAATCCCTGGATCACCGCGTGGTAGGTCTTGTTCACGGTGCGTTCCCGGAACGCGTCCTTGAGCACCGTGTAGGCGTGTTCGCTCCTGGCCAGCACCATCACCCCGGTAGTGCCGACATCCAGCCGGTGCACGATGCCCTGCCGCTCCGCAGCGCCCGAGGTCGCCAGTTGAACGTTCCGGCCGGCCAACGCACCGAGCACTGTCGGGCCTGTCCATCCCGGCGATGGATGAGCAGCCACCCCAACGGGTTTGTCGATCACCACGATGTCGTCGTCCAGGTGCAGCACGGTGAGTCCCTCGACGTCCTGCGCTGTCACCACCGGGCCGTGCTCGGGTTCCGGCAGGGTGATCTCCAGCCAGCTTCCCGGCTCCAGCCGGACGGACTTCCCCGCGGTGACGCCGTCGATCTGCACATCCCCCGCATCGATCAGTGTGGTGACCGTCGTCCTGCTCATGCCGAGCATCCTGGCCAGACCAGCGTCCACCCGCATACCTGCCAGTCCCTCTGGAACGGGAAGCCGGCGGTAGTCAGCCATCGGAATCGTTGCCAGGATCTGAATCGAGGTGGTTGTCCACGCCGCCACCGTCGGACTTGCGTCGTGCCCTGCTGCCGTCGAGTTCTATCCCCAGCAGCGCGGTGACCACCAGCAACACGCCGCCTACGGTGATCCCGGAGTCGGCAATGTTGAAGACCGGGAAGTGCCGTGCATCCGGCCCGAAGACCGAGATGAAATCGACGACGTGCCCGCGCAAAACGCCGGGACTTCGGAAGATCCGGTCCATCAGGTTGCCGAGGGCACCGCCCAGAATCAGGCCCAGGCAAGTCGCCCACAAACCGGAGCGCAGTCGTGAGGCCATCCTGATGATCACCACCACCACCACGCAGGCGACCACGGCCAGGATCCAGGTCATCCCGGTCCCCGCCCCGATAGACCAGGCGGCGCCGGCGTTGCGGATCAGCGAGAAATAGATCAGGCCGTCCAGAATTCTCGGCGAGACGCCAGGCGCCAGGTGGGCCACCGCGATGATCTTGGTGATCTGGTCGATGACCAGCACGAGGGCCGCCACGGCCAGCACCAATCCGAGCCGACTGTGCGGGGCAGATGAGGGTCCCCTCGGCGAGGCAGGCGAGACCCGGTGGGGGTCGGGTGCCCGACTTTCGGAGCCGTCGCCGACGGAACGGTCCCGGCTGTCGGATCCGGGCTTCCTGCCGGCACGATCGGCGTCACCGAGACTCTGCCCTGGCTGGTTGTCGGGGTGGCTCACCGGATCAGTCTGTCAAAGATCCTGCAGGATCTCGTCCATCCGCTGGCGGCCGTCACCCAGCTGGGTCCCAGCTGTGGCCCACGCTGGACCCGACCAGCACCACTGCCCAACGCGGTCAGTCCGGTCGACAGCCCGCCCGCAGCCAGGGTTCAGGTCAGTCCGGCTTGGCCGCTCTCCTGATGCGGCCCTTCGACGACGCGCTGTCCGCGACGTTCCAGGGCGGCGAGAACCAACTTGCCAGCGGCCCGGAACCGCTGACGGCCTTCAGTCGCCGCTCGGTGGCACTGCGGACCTTCTCCGGCGCCACGATCAGCAGGTCGTCTCCGGATTGCAGCCTGGTGGTCGGCGTCACCGGGATCGATTGGCCGGAGCGCCGAATCAGCGCGATCGTGGTGGTCGGCGGCAGCCGCAGTTCGGACAGGTAGACGCCGTGCAGTCGCGACTCCGGGGGCACCGTCACTTGCAACACGTGCGCGCCCATCTTGTCCAGCGCCGCCGACTCGATCTGTACCTCGGTGGTCCTGGCGGGTTCCAGCACCTTGAGCAGGTTGGCCAGTCGGGCCAGCGTTGTGCCCTGCAGCAGCGTGTAGACGATCACCACCACCACCATCAGGTCGAGCAGATCCCGAGCGCTCGGCCGGCCGAGCATCAGCGGGATGGTGGCGAGCACGATCGGCACCGCGCCGCGCAGGCCGGACCAGGACAGGAAGGCCTGTTCCCGCCACGGCACCCGGAACGGGCTGGCGGCGGCGAGCACCGAGAGCGGCCTGGCGACCAGGAGCAGAATCAGCCCGATCGCCAGCCCCGGCAGGATCATCCGTGGCAGATCGGTCGGGTCCACGTACAGCCCGAGCAGCACGAACAGGCCGATTTGCGCCAGCCAACCGAGTCCTTCGGCGAACGACAACGTTGCCGCCCTGTTCGGCAGTGACGAGTTGCCGAGAATCAGCGCCGCGACGTAGACCGCCAGGAATCCGGAGGCGTGCGCCACCCCGCCGACCGCGTAGGCACCGACGATCAGCGCCAGCGTTGCCAGCGGGTACAGCCCGCCGGCGGGCAGCGCCACCCTGCGCAACCACCAGGCGCCGGCAAATCCGAGCACTGTGCCGATTGCCGCGCCGGCGATCAGTTCGTAGATCACCATCAGCGGAACGGTCCAGGTGATCTCGTCGGGACCGGCGAGCAGTACGACGGCCAGCACGATGGGGGCATCGTTGAGCCCGGACTCCAGTTCAAGGGCGGCCGAGATGCGGCCTCGGACGGGAACCCCGCGCAGCACAGAGAACACCGCTGCCGCATCGGTCGACGACAGCACCGCACCCCACAGCAGGCTCTGCCGCCAGTCCAGCTCCATCAGTAGGTGCACGGCCAGGCCGCACACCACGATGGATACCACGACCGCCACCGTCGCCATCGAAATGCCAAGTCCCAGAGCGGGTTTGACGTTCTTCCAACGAGTGGTCAGACCGCCGTCCGCCAGGATCATCACCAGCGCGGCCAACCCGAGTTGCTCGGTGAGCACGGTGTTGGAGAAGTCGATGCCAAAGCCGGCGTTGCCGCCCGCCATGCCGATGCCCAGATACAACAGCATCGACGGCATACCGAGCCGTTTGGACAGCCTGACGGCGACCAGTGCCAGCAGCAGCACGATGGCGGCGAGGCCGAATGCGCGGTCAAGGATGCCGGCGTTCACACCACGCCCCCTCCGGGCTGGATTCGTCGATCGCTACGTGGCGACAGCTGCTGGAACCATTCCAAGGGCCTTCAGCACTTCGATCGTGGCCTTGGCCCTGTTGAACGTGTAGAAGTGCAGCGCCGGCACCCCGGCGGCCAGCAGTTCCTCGCACATGCCGATGGCGTGCTCGATGCCGATCGCCCGCCCTGCTTTCGGGTCGTCTGCGGCCGCTGCCAGCTTCTCGGCGAGGTCGACAGGTACCGACTGCCCGGACAGCTCGCAAATCCGCATCAGCCGCCGGAAGCTGGTCACCGGCATCACCCCTGGCAGCAGCGGCACGCTGGCGCCGGCAGCCGTCAGCCGATCGCGCAGCGCCAGGTAGTCGCCGGCGGAGAACAGCATCTGGGTGATGCCGAAGTCGGCGCCGGCCCGCACCTTGTCCAGGTAGAACTGGGTGTCGGTCTCGACGTCGGGCGACCGCGGATGTTTGTCGGGGAAAGCGGCGACACCGACGCAGAAGTCGCCGAGCGAACGCACCAGCCTGACCAGGTCGGCCGCGTACTCAAGGCCCTGCGGATGCGCCGTCCATTCGCCCATCGGGTCGCCGGGCGGGTCGCCGCGCAGCGCCAGGATGTTACGCACCCCGACCGAGGCATACGAGCCGATCACGTGGCGCAGCTCATCCACCGAGTGGCCGACCGCCGTCAGATGGGCGACCGGCAGCATGGTGGTCTCCCTGGCGATCCGCCCGGTGATCCTGATGGTCCTGTCCCGCCGGGAACCACCGGCGCCGTAGGTCACCGAGACGAAGGCAGGGCGTAGTCCCTCGAGCTGGCGGACGGCCAGCCACAGCCCTGCTTCTTCGTCGTCGGAACGGGGCGGCATGAACTCCAGGGAGAACTTGCGGCCGGGCGCGGCGAGACGATCGCGTACGGTCGGCATGCCCAAGAGCCTAAAGCAGACCGTGTGACGAACGGATGACGGCAACCGGCACACTGGGGCGGTGACCGTGCCGGAACCGTTCTCCGAGTTACATTCAGAGTTGAATCCAGCCGTCGACGGAGCACTCGCCGAGTTCCTGCAGCGGCGCCGGGTCGAACTCACGGCGATGGAACCGCGGTTGCCCGCAGCGGCCGATCGGATCGCCGGCTTTCTGGCCGGTGGCAAGCGGATCAGACCCGGATTCTGCTGGTGGGGTTGGCGGGCCGGCGGCGGTCGCGCCGAGATCGCCGACTGCGCGCCGGTGGTGCGGGTGGCGGCAGCGCTGGAGCTGATTCAGGCATGCGCGCTGCTGCACGACGATCTGATCGACCGATCCGAGACCAGGCGCGGGCGGCCATCGGTGCATCGCGCCGAGGCGAAGGTGCACGTCGATGGCGGCTGGGCGGGCGACGCCGACCACTTCGGCACCAGCATGGCGCTGTTGCTCGGCGACCTGGCGCTGGCCTGGGCCGACGATGTGTTCGTCACCGGAGCGAGCCAGCTGCGCGCCCTGGAGCGGGCCCAACCGGTCTGGCAGTCGATGCGTACCGAGGTGCTGGCCGGCCAGATACTGGACGTGCTGTCCGTCGCCGATCCCGGAGTAGATCCGGCGGCGCAGCGACAGGATGCGCTGGCAGTGATCCGAATGAAGACAGCTGGCTACACGGTCACCGGGCCGCTGCTGCTGGGCGCCGCGCTGGCCGGCGCCGACGCCGGCACCGTCGAGCGGCTGCGGGGCTACGGGGACGCGGTCGGCACTGCCTTCCAGCTGCGCGACGATCTGCTCGGGGTGTTCGGTGATCCGGATGTCACCGGTAAGCCGGCCGGCGACGACCTGCGTGAGGGCAAGCGCACGGTTCTGCTGGCGATAGCCAGGAAGGACCTGTTGGAGTCCGGACGGTCGGCAGTTCTGGCTGAGCTGGATGCAGGGCTCGGCAGCGTGGGTACCCCGGCCGCGCTCGACCGAATGCGCGAGATCCTTTGCAGCACAACAGCTCCCGTGCAGACCGAGCAACAGATCACTGAGCTGGTGGCGGTGGGCACAGCGCTTCTCGACGGTCTGCCGGCCGCGGTGGCGGGCGCGCTTTCCGAGCTGGCCACCCGGTCCACCGACCGACACCGATAAGCCGGTTGGTGAGGCCGTCGGGTTCAGAAACCGGCTACCTGTGCCCGGCGGTGCACTTCCCGGCCGCGGTTCTCTCGCAGCGCGGTGATCGGCGCGCCCGGCAGCGACTCGTCCACCACGAACAGCCAGTCGATGATCTCCTGATCGTTGTAGCCGGCGTCGGTGAGCAGGGTGATGGTGGCGGTCAGACCCTTCACTACCTGGCCGTCGGCGACGAACTCGGCCGGGATCCGCATCACGCCGTCGCGGCGGACCGCGACCAGCGTTCGGTCATGCAGCAGCTGGTGCACCTTCGTCACCACCAGGTTCAGTTCGATGGCGATGTCTGGGACGGCTAGGTAGCTGGGGGTCACGCGCACGCGCCCAGCCTGCCAGGTACACCGGATCCAGCACCAACCGAATCTAGAATGGTCTGTTGAGGACCACCTATCGGGGCAGAACGGACATGGCGGAGAACACGTGGAGACCACGCGGGGCGGGCTGACCGGCAGCATGCTGGACGGGCGCTACCGCATCGGCTCGGTGATCGCCCGCGGCGGAATGTCCACCGTCTACCGGGGACTTGATACCAGGTTGGATCGGCCGGTGGCCGTCAAGATCATGGCGGCCCAATACTCGGGCGATGCCGCCTTCCTCACCAGATTCTCCAGGGAGGCCCGGCTGGCGGCCGGCCTGTCTCACCCCGGGATCGTCGCGGTCTACGACCACGGCCGCGATGGCGAGCATGCCTTCCTGGTGATGGAACTTGTCGACGGCGGAACGCTGCGTGAGTTGATCCACCAGCGCGGTGCGCTGCCGGTCAACGCCATGATCTCGATCATGCAGCCGTTGCTGGCGGCACTGGCGGCGGCACACCGGGCAGGTCTGGTGCACCGTGACGTGAAGCCGGAGAACGTGCTGATCTCCTCCCACGGCGAGCTCAAGGTCGCAGACTTCGGTCTGGTAAGGGCGGTCACCAGCCAGACGATGGCGACCGGCGACGTGATTTTGGGAACGGTGGCTTATCTGTCGCCGGAGCAGGTGCAGAGCGGCCGATCCGACACCAGGTCCGATGTCTACTCGGCCGGCATCGTCGGCTGGGAGATGCTCACCGGCGAGCCGCCGTTCACCGGCGAGAACGCCATGTCGGTGGCCTACCAGCACGTGCACTCAGAGGTGCCGACGGTGGGCGGGCTGGCGCCGAATGTTCCTGCGCTGCTGGAAGATCTGCTCGGCGATGCCACCCAACGCGACCCGGAACGGCGGCCACGGGATGCGGCGGCGTTCGGCGCCAGGCTGGTGACCATCCGCACCAGGCTTGGCATCCCGCTGGTCCCGATACCGGTACCGACCAGGGCTCAGCCGGCCCGTCCCACCGACGATCCGCATGCCGCGGTGCCGCACGCCGGGCGCACCAGCGGGGTAGCAAAGGTAGGTACCGCCGGCCGCACCTCCGGCGCCGACGGTGGTCGTCCGACGGCCCGACCCGAGGGGCCGGGCGGTACCAGAATGATGCGCGCGCACGGACCGGCGACTGCCGGCGAACCGCGCGGCGGGGTGAACCCGCTGGCCGAACCCGTTGCGCAGCAACCGGTCCGGCAACGTCGATGGCTACGCCGACTGATCGTGGTCGTCGTCATCGTGCTGCTGGGTGCGGCAGCGGCGGTGGCCGGCTGGTGGATCGGTGACGGCAGGTGGGCGTACGCACCGAAGACGGTCGGGATGGTCCAGCAGGCAGCCGAATCGGCGATCCGCAATGCCGGGCTCATTCCGCAGGTGGATACCGCCAGTGACGACGTGGCGCCGGCCGGCACCGTTGCTCTCACCAGGCCGCGGAGCGGCGCCAAACTGCTTCGCGGCTCCCCCGTCGATCTGGTGGTCTCCACCGGGCCGCCCACCGTTCCGCAGATTCGCGCCGGCACAGCTGTTGAAACCGCCACCGAACTGCTCACCGACGCCGGTTTCACGGTGACGTCGGCCGCCGATGCGGTGATTCCGGTGACGGCCTACGACGATGCGACGCCGATGGGCAGGGTGCTGCGAACCGTTCCTGCCGCCGGCGCTGCGGTGCACAGCGGTGCCGCCGTCACCCTGATCATCTCGCTGGGTCCACCGCCGATCGTGGTTCCCGGGGTGACCGGCAAGTCCACCGACGATGCCCAGAACAAGCTCATCGTTACCGGGTTCACCATCGGCACGCCGATCCAGCGTTTCGACCCGAACTCGGCCGATGGCACCGTCCTTGGCACCGAACCCGAAGCCGGACAACGACATCCGCGCGGGACCGCGGTGCAGCTGGTGGTCGACACCTCACTATTGCTGCCCGACGTCCGTGATCTCACCACCGAAGCTGCCCAGGCGAAGTTGGCCGCAGCCGGGTTCGACGTCAGCATCGGAGATCCGCGGTTCGACCCCGGTATCGACAGCGGCCGCCTGGTCGGCACCGACCCGGTGGCTGGTGCGCGGCTCGACCCGGCGAATCCTGCCGTCACCCTGCACCCGTCGAACGCGGTGACGGTGCCAAGCCTCGCCGGCGGCAGCCTGTCGGACGCCGAGCGGGCCCTGGACGGCGCCGGGCTGCAGTACCGGCTGCTCGGCCTGTTCAGGTTCGGATCCTCCGGGGTGCTCTCGCAGAGTCCGCAGGCCGGCGACCGCATCGAGCCGGGCGGCACCGTCTACCTGACGGTCCTTTGACCGGCGGCGTGCAGAAGCGGTCGGTCAGCCGCGCAGCATCTCGGAGATCAGGAATGCCAGCTCCAGCGACTGCTGGGTGTTCAGCCGCGGGTCGCAGGCCGTCTCGTAGCGACCGGCCAGATCGGCGTCGGAGATCTCTTGGGCGCCGCCGAGGCATTCGGTCACGTCCTCCCCGGTCAGCTCGACATGGATGCCACCTGGGTGGGTACCCAGCTCGGCATGCACCTCGAAGAAGCCCTGCACCTCGTCGACGATCCGGTCGAAGTGCCTGGTCTTGAAACCGGTGGACGACTCATGGGTATTGCCGTGCATCGGGTCGCACTGCCAGATGATCTTGTGACCGGACGCCTCTACCTTCTCGATGATGGGCGGCAGCACCTCCCGCACCTTGCCGTTGCCCATCCTGGACACCAGGGTGAGCCGGCCGGGAGTGCAGTGCGGATCGAGCCGCTTCACGTATTCCAGCGCCTGGTCCGGGCTGGTGGTCGGGCCGATCTTCACGCCGATCGGGTTGGCCAGCTGCTGGGCGAAGGCGATGTGCGCGCCGTCCAGTTGCCTGGTCCGCTCACCGATCCAGAGGAAGTGACCGGACAGGTCGTACAGCCTCGGCCTGTCGCCGGTGGTGTCCAGGCGCAGCATGGCGCGTTCGTACTCGAGCAGCAGCGCCTCGTGGGAGGAGAAGATCTCCACCGAGTGCAGGTTGTGCGAATCGACGCCACAGGCATCCATGAAGCGCATCGCCCTGTCGATCTCGGCGGCGACCCGCTCGTAGCGCTGCCCGGCCCGCGAGGTGTGCACGAACTCCTGGTTCCATTCGTGCACCATGGCCAGGTCGCCCATCCCGGCGCCAGTGACGGCCCGCATCAGGTTCATCGCGGCGGAAGCGTTGGCGTAGGCGCGGATCATCCTCGACGGATCGGCCACCCTGGCTTCCGCAGTGGTGGCGATCGAGTTGATGATGTCGCCGCGGTAGGACGGCAGGCCGAGCGCGTCCAGTGTCGAGGACCGCGGCTTGGCGTACTGGCCGGCGATCCTGGCCACCTTCACTACCGGCAGCGACGCCCCGTAGGTGAGCACGACGGCCATCTGGAGCAAGGTGCGAATGTTGGCACGAATGTGCGGCTCGGTGTTGTCGACGAACGTCTCGGCGCAGTCGCCGCCCTGCAGCAGGAAGGCTTCGCCGTTGGCGACCGCAGCCAGCTGCTGATGCAGCCGGTCGACCTCGGAGGACACCGTCACCGGCGGTACCGACTCCAGCACCGCGCGGACCGCGAGTACCTGCTGCTGATCCGGCCAGTCCGGCTGCTGCTGGGCAGGCAGGTCAAGGGCGCGATAGAGCTGCTCGCCCATCTGGTCGGGCAGTGGCGGCAGGGTCGGCAGGATGTCTGCCGGGATGTCGACGGTCCAGTTCACTGCTCAAGCGTAGGCAGTGCAAGACCCTCTTTCGACATCAGCACCCGGTCGGCGACCTGCCAGCGGGCGTAAGCCAGCCTGGCATCGGCCAACGCACTGTGTCGTTCGGCGGTGTGCTGCGGGATCGCCGGACTACCGGCAGCCTCCCAGTGCTGACGAATCTCCCGGGTCAGCCGCGGGAGCCGTTTCGGCAGCGACGGCATCGCGCCCCACAATTGGGCAAGGGCGACATGGTCGTAGGCAGCGAACCAGGCCCACAGTTCGACGGGTAACCCCGGTGCCAGCAGGAAGTTCGCCAGCTCGTCGCGGATCTGCCGGCGCGACCGCCACACCGCTGAGGCGGGCGGCGGCAACTTGTCCAGCACGTTCCTGCGCACCCAGTCGCCGGCCCTGGCCGGGTTGAACTCGGTGGAGACGGCGTAGAACTCGCGGCCGTCCTCGGCGACGACGCCGATCGACACCAGATCGATCGTCACCCCGTCCTCGATGAACTCGCAGTCGTAGAAGTATCGGGCGACCGGCGAATTGGCCGATGCCGGAACGCGCTGCCTCAAGTCAACTTGCCCTGGTCCCCGGCAGGCGGGTGACGGTGCCAGGACCGGTGCCCTCGGCGGCCTCGGCAGCTTTCGCGGCGTTTTCCAGGTCCGACTTCACCTTCGCCGCGTACACATCCACGTACTCCTGGCCCGACAACTCCATGATCCGGTACATGATCTCGTCGGTCATCGACCGCTCGACGAATCGGTCGCCGACCATGCCTTCGTAGCGGGAGAAGTCCAGCGGGCGGCCGATCACCAGCTGGATGCGGCGTGGGTGCCACATCTTGGTGCCGATCGGATTCACTTTGTCGGTGCCGATCATTGCCAACGGCACCACCGGCACACCTGCCTCAAGGGCCATCCTGGCCACACCGGTCTTGCCCTTGTAGAGCCTGGCGTCCGGCGACCTGGTGCCCTCCGGATAGATGCTCACCACCTTTCCCTCGCGCAGCAGCCGTACGCCGGTGTTCAAGGCTTCCTGCGCGGCCGAGGCGCCGCCCCTGTCGATCGGCACCTGCCCGATCCCGGTGAAGAACATCTTCTTCAGCCGACCTTTGACGCCCTTCCCGGTGAAGTACTCGCTCTTGGCCAGATAGGTGACCCTGCGCTTGATGTGCAGCGGGGTGAAGAAGGAATCCGCGACAGAGACGTGATTGCCGGCCAAGATCACTCCGCCCTCGGCGGGCAGGTACTCGGCACCGGACACCTTGCACGGGAAGAACATCCGCAACACTGGCCCGATCAGCACGTACTTCATCAGATACCAGACCACTTGTCGCCTCACCCACTCATCGTCAACGAGCCTCGGACTACCGTACGCCCGCGGCAGCAGGCAGCCCAGCGTGCCGCGGCGTGCAACGATGGACGAGTGACCGACGCGTCCGACGGTAGGGCCTTCACCGCTGACGGCGGTGCGCGCCGTGAGATCGGGGTGTTGTTGTGCCACGGGTTCACCGGCTCACCCTGGTCGATGCGGCCGTGGGCCGACCATCTGGTCGAGGCCGGCTACGCGGTCCGGTTGCCGCTACTGCCAGGGCACGGCACCAGCTGGCAGGAGATGAACTCCACCACCTTCGACGACTGGCTGGCCGCCGCCGCTTCGTCGTTGGCCGAGCTGTCTGCCCGCTGCCGCGAGGTGGTGGTGTGCGGATTGTCGATGGGCGGGACGCTGGCCCTACGGCTGGCCGAGCTGCACAAGGACAAGATCGCCGGGCTGGTGCTGGTGAATCCATCGGTGATGTCGACAAGACTGGGCGTCAGACTGGCCCCGCTGCTACGGATACTGCAGCCGGTGCTGCTGAAGGTGATGCCGTCGCTGCCGGGTATTACCGACGACCTAGCCAAGCCGGGCATTGTGGAGATGGGTTACCAGCGGATCCCGCTCGCTGCTGGGTTGTCCTTGCAGGCCGGTTGGAAGACCGTCCGGCGGGATCTGGCACTGGTCACCAGTCCATTGCTGCTGCTGCATTCGGACGTCGATCACGTTGTCGAGCCGGCCAATGCCGCGATCGTGCTGGCCGGGGTGTCGTCCACCGACCGGCGAGAGGTGTTGCTGAAGAACAGCTATCACGTCGCCACCCTTGACTTTGATGCGGAATTGATTTTCGCCGAGTCGGTAACCTTCATCGAGCGGGTGACGGCATGACGGCGGCGATTCCGGACGGCGGCGACGAGCGCCGCCCCGATCAGCGCGGCGCCGACGGCGACCAGCAGGATGCAGCCGACGTCAATCAGCAACCGGCCGAGGGCGAGAGTCAGTGGGACGACGAGGAGATCGACCGCCGATTTACCGCGATCGTCTCCGAGATGTCGGCCGACATGCAGTGGGGCACAACGAAATCTACAGGTGAGGCAGCTGCACCGCCGGATGGGTATCTCGGGCGCGCGGTGATCGACTCGGCGGAACAGCGCCGGCTGCGCCGGGAGTTCCGCCGCGCCGAGCGGGAGGCCGAGGTTGCCGCCTTCGCCGCCGAACAGGCCCGCAAGGAAGCCGACTATGCGGCCGACACCGAGCATTTCGTGCCGGCCGATCCGCCGCCGATCAAGAAACCCAAGCTGAGCACGGTGCTGGCGGCGGTGCTCATCATCGGCGGCATCTTCGTGTTGATCGGGCCGAACTATCTCACCGTCAGCCCGAACGGCGTCGTCATCCTGTCCGGTTCGCTGATCCTCGCCGGGTGCGGTCTACTGCTGGCCGGCATGCGCCGGCAGGCCGGCAGCGACCTCGATGACGACGAGCAGCTGTGACGGTCGCTGGGCTCAGTGGCCTGGGTCGGCCATCACCTCTTGCTGGGCAAGTAATCCGGCCCCGATGACGGCTGCCTGGTCGCCGAAAGTAGCCATCTCGATCCGCGGATGCGGCCGATGCCGACCGCCGGTGATGTGCGCCTGCATCACCTGTTTGGCCCGCGGCAGGTAGAGCGGCGCAGCGCCGGATACTCCCCCACCGATCACGATCACCTCGGGGTCGAGGACGTCGGCTGCCAGCGCGAGTCCGATCCCCAGCCAGTACCCGAGTTCGTCGATCGCCTCCATCGCCTCCGGATCGCCGTCCGCGGCCGCCTTGGCGACCACTGTCCCTGTCACCTCGACGTCGAGCAGGTCGTCAGGGAGTTCCCGGCCGGCCTGCTGCCAGCGGTGCAGGCCGGTCGCGGCCAGCGCCGTCCCTGAGCAGTAGCGCTCCCAACAGCCACGCTTGCCGCAGCTGCACCGTCGACCTTCGGGTACCACAACCAGGTGGCCGAGCTCCGGGGCGACGCCATGGGCGCCGCGGTAGATCCGGCCGTCGGTCACCAGGCCAGCCCCGATCCCGGTACCCAGCGCGATCAACAGCGCGACCGGCGAGCCGACAGCCGCGCCGCGGGTGTACTCAGCCCACACCGCTGAGTTCACGTCATGGTCCATCATCACCGGCAGCCCGAGTCGCTCGGCGAGCAGGGCAGGCACCTTTGCGTCCCGCCAGGCGAGATGCGGAGCAAACATCACCTCTTCCCTGTCCGCGCTGACGAAGCCGGCAACGGCCAGCCCGACGGCCGAGATCTGGTGCACTGCGCGCAGTTCGTCTACCAGCCTGACCAGCAGGTCCTCGGTCTCGGTGGCGCTGTGCGGCGTCGGCACTCTGGTGGCGGCGACGATGCCGCCGTCCGCGTCAACGACGGCTGCGCGTACCGAGGTGCCGCCGATGTCGATACCGACGGTGTAGGTAGCTGCTGTCATCTGATGTCGATCCGTTCGGCGGTGCGCTGCCCGGCCGGCCCTGATCGGCCGCCGCGCTGCGCTGCTGGTGTGTCGGTGGTGGTGCCGTTCGAGGGTGCGGTGGTGTGGTCGTGCTGACCGCCGCCTGCAGCGTTCGCCGGCGGGTCGCCGATCAGCGAGCGTAATCCGCCGACGATCGACAGGGCGCTGTCGACCAGCCGGGCGGTGAGCTCCGGACGTTCCCCGCGCAAGACCGCCATCGCTGCACAGAACGGGCAGCCGGTGCAACTGGATTGCCGGGGATCGGCACCGCAGCTGCGACATGGCTCTCCGGCGGCGGACGACACAGCATCGTCGCCGCTGCACCGGCCAACATCGTCGGCAACGGCTGCCGCTGCGGCGCCGACCTGGATCGCGGCCAGCCGGTCGGCCAGTACATCCAGCAGCTGGACGGCCTCGCTGCGCAGGTCGCTCATGACGCACTCTCCCGCGCCTCGGGCTCGCTGGCAACCAGCGCCTGCGGCCAGCGGGCCGGGTCGGGCAGGAAGCCGACCGTCAGCACGTCGTCGGCGAATGTTGCCCCTGTCACCGCGCACCGCTGCAGCACCGACGGCAGCTCGACCCTGCGGGTGGTGGAGAAAACAGTGATCAACAAGTCGTCATCCGACCGAGCCAGGTTCAGCGCGGCCTTGTCGGCAAGCGGCAGCGGGATCCGCATGGTCAAGGCACCGGTTTCGTCGTCGACGGCGTCGGCACGCGCCTCCGCCAGCGCCGGAGCAACCGCCACCGACAGCGGATCACGATCATCGAAAACGGTGTGTGCCAAGGCATCCAGCGCTGGGCCAGTCGGCTCAGCCTGCTGCTCGGCGATGCTGACGATCTCCGCCGGCCACTCGGCGACAACCCCGCTGACGGTCGTGGCACCTCGTTTCGGGACCCGGTTGACGATCACCCTGCCAAGCCCCGCGCCGTACAGGGCGAGCAGCGGGACCAACCGGCTGGCTGCGGCAGTCCGCAACGGCTGCGGACCCGTCACCAGATGAACACCGCAGATGTCGGGATCGCAGAGCACCGCCTGAGCCCGGAGCAGTTCTGAAAGCAGCTCACCGAGCCGGTCGGCCTGCTGGTCGGTCGGCTCCGCAGTCGGCCGGGTGAACAGCCCGCCGGCTTGGCGGATGATCCGCAGCGGCGTCGGCACCAGCAGGTCGGTCAGGAATCCGAGCGTTTCCGGCAGTGCCAGCAGCGACACGGCCGACGAACCGGCGTCGACCACCAACACCTCGCAGTCGCCAGACCTGGCCAACGCGGCAACCTCCAACAGCATCGCCACCATCCCCGCGCCGGGGAGGCCGGCAAGCTCGCCAGGATCGAGATCGCCGTCGACGCCCATGGACGCCAGATAGCGGCCGATGCCCGGCAAGGACCGGGTCGTCATGCGCACTGCGTCCGGCCGGCGGACCGTCAGCCGAGGGCGCGGCGACGTATTGTCCGAAGCGCGTGCGTCAACGGGAGTGGCCAGCACCGCATCGATCGCCGGATCGGCGCTCATCAACACGGTTCTTCGCCCCTGGGTGGCAGCCGCGACAGCCGTCAGGGCGGCCACCGTTGTGGTGCCGGCACCGCCAGGCCCAGCGACAAGTGCGACCCTCATGTGCCGCTCTCCGAAGGATCCTCCACCCGCTTGCGGAGCTCCTTCAGCGCGGTATCCATGATCACCTTCTCCGCGTTGCGTCGCAGCGGGCCAATCAGCGGAATGGTCAGCTGGACGGACAGCCGGTAGGTGACCTCGGTGCCACCGTCCACCAGCGCCAGCGTGTAAGACCCTTGCTGCGCCTTTTGCAGTTTGCCGCGGACCAAGGTCCAGTTCACCGACATCCCGTCGGCCGCCCAGTCATATTCCAGTTCGTAGGTGTCCTTGATCAGTCCGGCATCCATCGAAAACCGCACCCGGTGGGGCCGGTCCTTGGCGCCCGGTTCGGTGATCTCGACCTGCTTCACGGCTCCTGTCCACTCCGGATAGGACCGCACGTCGGCGATCGCGTTCATGATCGTCACTGGTTGCGCCGTCATCACCATGGACTTGGTCGAGGTGTCCGCCATGGTCCGAAGGTTACCCGGAATCCGCGGCTCACTCCCCCGTAGTCGCTGTGCGGCGATCAGCTCACAACTCCAACTCGAAGGCCCGAGGCCGACGGGCGAAATGCCCGACGTTCACGCACTCGGTACGCAGGTACCGCACCCGTTCCGACATCGGCTGATGCACGTGACCGAAGACTGCAAGCTGGGGTTGATGCCTGCTGATGGCCTCGAGCAGCCCTGGACCGTAGGCCTCGAGCCTGGCCGGCAGCTGGTCATAACGCAGCGCTGCCAGGTTCGGCGGCAGATGTGAGCACAGCACATCGACCTGGCCGAGCCGGGCGACGGTCGCCAGGTACTCGTCGGCGGGGCGCATGTAGGGACGCCAGGCCATCCCGGCAACGATCTCCGGCGACCGCCGATGCCTGCTGGCGCCGCCGGCGACGAACCCGAACCGCCTACCGGCCAGCTCGATCACCCGACCGTCGATACTGGGCAGTTGATCGCCGGCGACCGCCTCCCAGGCGGCCAGCACGTCGACGTTGCCCAGTATCAACAGTGGGACAGAGTGGGCGTGGGACAGCGCGTTCAGCATCTGTCGGTAGCGCCGGTCGACCACATCCGCCAGGCTGCCGACCGGATCGGCCATCGCGCTCCACAGCTCGGTGTTCAGCCGGTGCAGGCCGGTGAAATCACCGATCGAGCGCAGCGCGGTGAATTGCCCGACCCGATCCGCGCCGAACGCCTCGCCGAGGATTCCGGCGCCAGGATCGTGATAGTCGACATAGTCCAGCAGATCGCCGAGAACCACCAGCTGCTCGGCGGCACCGGCCACCGCGGCAAGCGCAGCGGCGTTGCCGTGGATGTCGGAGACGAAGGAGATCCGCACCCGCCAACGCTAACGGCGGGCAAGCTTGCGACCGAGGGCAGTACCC
>JALYXB010000093.1 GCA_030947305.1 Actinomycetota bacterium
GTCAACGCCATCGTCACGCTGGTCGCCGACGCCGCCCTGCGGCAGGCGTCCGACGCCGACGATGCTGCCGCGCACGGCCGGTTCACCGGTCCGCTGCACGGAATCCCGGTGGCGCACAAGGACAATCACCTGACAGCAGGTATCAGGACCACGTTCGGCTCGCGGGCGAGGGCGGACTTCGTGCCGGACACTGACGATCTGGTGATCGAGCGGATGAAAGCGGCCGGCGTCATCACCCTCGGCAAGACGAACGTGCCGGAGTTCGCGGCCGGCGGCCACACCTTCAATGAGGTGTTCGGCATCACCCGCAACCCCTACGACCTCGCGATGACGGCAGGCGGCTCGTCCGGCGGGGCGGCGGCCGCGCTGGCCGCCGGCATGCACCCGCTGGCCGACGGCAACGACTTCGGCGGATCGCTGCGGCTACCGGCCGGCTTCTGCAACGTGATCGGGCTGCGGCCGAGCGCCGGCCGGGTGCCCGTCTATCCGGCCACCGACGGCTTCGTCGGGCTAAGCGTGCAAGGGCCGATGGCGCGCACCGTCGACGACGTCGCGCTGCTGTTGTCGGTGATGGCCGGTCCCGACCTGCGGTCGCCGATCTCGTTGGAGGACAACGGTTCCGGCTTCGCGGTGGTGCCGGATGGTGGCCTGGCCGGCAAGCGGATCGCATTCTCGCCGGACCTGGGGGGAGCCGTGACGGTCGAGCCCGAGATCGCTGCGTTGGTGCGGCAGGCGGCGGCCGACGCCGAGACCGGCGGCGCAATCGTCGAGGAAGGATGCCCGGATTTCACCGGGGCAGACGACTGCTTCCGCACCCTGCGGGCCTGGCAGTTCGAGGCGACGCTGGGGTCGGTGTTCGACGACAACGCCGACCTGGTGCGCCCGAGCCTGCAGGCGAACATGCTGGCCGGCCGCACACTGACCGGGCCGCAGGTCGGCAGGGCAGCGGTGCTGCGCACCGAGCTGTTCCACCGGATGCGCGAGTTCTTGCAGTCCTACGACGCCCTGATGCTGCCGGTGTCGCCGCTGGCAGCCTTCGACGCCGAGATCCAGTATCCGGAGCTGGTGGCCGGCGAGCAGCAGCCGGACTACCTGGGCTGGATGCGCTCGGTGTGCGCCGTCACGGTGACCGGACATCCGGTGATCTCGCTGCCGGCCGGTTTCACCGCGGCCGGCACCCCGGTGGGGGTGCAGCTGGTTGGGCGGCACCGAGCGGAGCGCGAATTGTTGTGGATGGCCAAGGGTTTCGAATCGGTGACCGGCCACGCGCGGCGGCGGCCCGAGCTGTGAGCGGGCCGTTGGCCGTACGCGGTTGGGGTGGCCGCCGGCCAGCGGCAAGACCACCCTGACCGCGGCGCTGGCGCCAGGGCTCGGGTCGACCTCGATCTGGTGCTCGAACAGATCCGGTCTGCACTTCTTGTCACATGAGTCCCAACAGCCTCACGGGTACCAGGGCCTGCGAGAATGGACAACACTCGGCGCGACACTCCGAGCAGCGGTGGACCTGGCGCACGACCGCGTGATGGGATGACACTGCGAATGACACACCTGTGATTTTGACCGGCCCCGCTGTGAAGTAACTCGAGCAGTCACCCGTGGAGGAAAATCGTCGATGACGAGCGCGAACTCGGTGGGCGATGGCTCGGCGGAGATTCTTCCGGACGGGCTGTCCCGTCGTGACCGGGACGTGCTGCTGTTCGAGCGACAATGGTGGCAGTTCGCCGGCGCCAAGGAGCAGGCAATCAAGGAGATGTTCGACCTCTCTCCGACCAGGTATTACCAAGTGTTGAACGCCGTTATCGACAACCCGGGCGCGCTGGCGTACGACCCGCTGCTGGTTCGCCGGCTGCGCC
Organism: Actinomycetota bacterium; assembly: GCA_030947305.1. Taxonomy (GTDB): domain Bacteria; phylum Actinomycetota; class Actinomycetes; order Mycobacteriales; family Nakamurellaceae; genus Nakamurella. The sequence goes on from JALYXB010000093.1 coordinate 1,854, forward strand.
GGATGCGGCAGAGCCGTCAGCAGGCGCGATCCAAGCGTCGGCTCGGCATCGAAAACTGACCGGCACCGAAAGCGAATCCCAGCCCTGGGTCAGGATTCGGGCCACGCGCCCGTCAGCCCAGCGTGCGCAGCCGCGGCAGCTGCTCGGCTAATTTTCCGGCGGTACTCACCGGGTCGGTGCTGACAATCAGGATGATCTCGGTGAGACCGGCCTGCACGTACGGCTCGACCTGCGCCGCGACTGACGCGACATCGTCGGGCACCCGCACCTGGATCGACCGGCGAATCTCGGCAGGGTCGCGGCCGATGTCGGCGCAGTGCTGGTCCAGCACGCCGGACAACTCGGCGATCTCCTTGGGAGCTCCGCCCGCCGCATTCCACACCTGGGCGTGCTCGGCGACCATCCGCAGCGTCCGTTTGCGTCCGCTGCCGCCGATCCAGATCGGCGGGTGCGGCTGCTGCACCGGCTTCGGTTCGGCGATCGCGTCCATCAGTTGATAGTGCGTACCGGTGAAGGTCGTGGTCGGCTGCGTCCACAGCGATGTGATGATCGGCAGTGCCTCCGCCAGCCAGTCGGCGCGGCTCTTCACCGTCCCGAACGGCAACCCCAGCATGGTGTGTTCGTTCTCCGCCCACGCCGAGCCGATGCCGAATTCGAGCCGGCCGCCGGATAGATGGTCGACGGTGACGGCCATCTTGGCCAGCACTGCCGGATGCCGATAGGTGTTGCCGGTGACGGCGCAGCCGATCCGGACCTTGCTGGTCGCCTGCGCCATCCCGGCCAGCAGGGTCCAGGCCTCAAAGATGTCTCCGGTCTGGCTGGGCCCGAGGGTAGCGAAATGGTCCATGTTCCAGCAATGGTCGAACCCGCCGCCGTCGGCGATCTGCCACAGCTCCCGCAGCTGCTGGATGGAGGCGTTCTGACTGAGTTTGAGTCCGAAGCGAAGGGGATGCATGCCGTCAGTCATACCTCACCGCTGTCGGCGGGGGCGCGGACAATGGCGTGGTGCTCAACGATTTGGTGGCAGCAGCAGCGACAGCAACAGCGACCCGTTCCCGGTTGGCCAAGGTAAAGGCGCTGGCCGAGCTGTTGCGCGGTCTGGATGAGGCAGAGGTGACGCCGGCCATCGGCATGCTGCTCGGCAAGCCGCGGCAGGGCCGCACCGGTGTCGGCTGGCGCACCGCATCGGAGGCACGGCCGACGCCGGCGGATTCCTCGCAGCTCAGCATCGCCGAGGTGGACGCAGCGATCGACGCCTTGGCGGCCGCGATCGGCTCCGGCATCGGATCGAACTCCGCGCGGGCGGGGATCCTGCGAGACCTGTTGTCCCGCGCCACTTCCGACGAGCAGGACTTCCTGATCCGGATGCTGCTCGGCGATGTCCGCACCGGCGCGTTGGAGGGTGTGGTGCTGGAGGCGATCGCAGTGGCTGCCGAGCTGAAACCGGCCGATGTCCGGCGGGCCGCGATGCTCACCGGCGACCTCGGTGCCACCGCCCGTCAGGCGTTGAGCGGCGGCGGCCTGGAGGATGTCGGCCTGCGGCCAGGCGTTCCGGTGCTGCCGATGCTGGCGAGCACGGCCGCCACCCCGACTGCGGCGCTGGACAGCACCGGGGAGGCCTCTGTCGAGTTCAAGATGGATGGGGCCAGGCTGCAGATTCACCGGGTGGACGGCATCGTCACCGCTTACACCCGCAGCTTGGCCGACGTCACCCAGCGAGTGCCGGAGGTGGTCGCGCTGGTGCAGGAGTTTCCTGGCGGCGACCTGATCCTGGACGGTGAGACGCTCACCCTGAACGAGGCCGGCGTCGCCCGCCCGTTCGCCGAGACGATGAGCCGGTTCGGCACCCACACCGCCAGCGACACCAGGCTCTCGGTGTGGTTCTTCGACGTGCTGCATTCGGGTGGCGTCGACCTGATCGACGAGCCGCTGCACCGCCGGAGGGAAGAGCTGCGGCGGATCGTCGGCGACCGGTTGATGCCGGGCAGCGTCACGGCCGACCCTGCGGTAGCCGAGCAGGTATTCGCCGGCGCCATCGCGGCCGGCCACGAGGGAGTGCTGGTGAAGGCGATCGAAGCGCCCTACGCCGCCGGCCGGCGCGGCAAGAGCTGGATCAAGGTGAAGCCCGTGCACACCTACGATCTGGTGGTACTGGCCGCCGAATGGGGTTACGGCCGGCGTTCCGGCTGGCTGTCCAACCTGCATCTCGGCGCGCTCGACCCGGACGGTGACTTCGGCGAGCCGGGCGGATTCGTGATGGTGGGCAAGACTTTCAAGGGCCTGACGGACGAGATCCTGCGCTGGCAGACCGAGTACTTCCCGACCATCCAGACCCGCCGCACCGACGGCGTCGTTTACCTCGCGCCGACCACCGTGGTGGAGATCGCCATCGACGGTGTGCAACAGTCCAGCCGCTACCCGGGCGGGGTGGCACTGCGATTCGCCCGGGTCAAGGCCTACCGCACCGGCGCCGAGGTCTTTGCCGGTGGGGCGGATGCGAAACTGCCGCGGGACGCCGACACGATCGGAACGCTGCGGGCATTGCTGCCAGCGCCGGGCAGCACCCTGGCCA
>JALYXB010000137.1 GCA_030947305.1 Actinomycetota bacterium
GGTGTGAAGGACAAGTCCACGACTCAGCTGTCGCCAGGGAAGTCCGCGACCCTGACCGTGACTTTGCAGAAGGGGACCTACGAGCTGTACTGCCCGGTCGGCAACCACAAGCAAATGGGCATGGACACGCACATCACGGTGAGCTGATCATGTCCCGCCCGCAGCAACAACGAACAAGGGCACCCGAGAAGGGGACCCGCACGGTCCTACAACCACCGCAGCCACGCCCCTTGACCGTCCAGGTAGTGCTGGTGTGGGCCGGGCGGGTTGCCGGCGCCGCGCTGCTCGCCGCCATGGCCGGTATCCACCTGTACCTGTGGAACACCGGGTACCGAACAATCCCCATCATCGGACCGCTGTTCCTGGCCAACGCGGTCGCCGGGGCACTGCTGTGCCTGGCCCTTCTGCTTTCAACGCGCCGGGCACTGCTCTTGATCAGCGCGGCCGGCGCCGCGTTGGCGGCAGGCACCCTGGTGGGTTTGATTCTGAGCGTGACCAGCGGGCTGTTCGGGTTCACCGAATCCCTGCAAGCCCAGCTGACCACACCCAGCATCGCCACCGAGGCTGCAGCGATAGTGATCCTCGGCGGCCTCGCCGGGTATGAGGCCGCGCACCACTCACGATTCATGCGGCTACCCAGCCGAACACGGTGAAAGGGAATTAGACCCGCCTTCGGCGCGGCAGTGGGATGATTCCGTGGTGTCGGCAAACGGCCTGGTTGATCAACTCGGGCCGCAGGATCGGATTGTGGGCTTGCACCATTGACGGCTCAATCGCGGGCCGTGATGCCGTGTCATCACCGGTGCACGGGCGGCGTTCGTTGGGGCGAAGCGGTGCAGGACAATTGATCTGTGCGGGATACAGATGGCAGTCATGACCAGGATGGGCCAGGCGACGATGCGGCAGTCACCGATGCGGCGCTGCGATCGGGATGGTCGCACCGGCATCGGGACGTCTCCGGGGGCTGGCTGCGACCAACGGTGTCGGAGCGGTAGATGGTCTGGTCCTAACGCATCGCTAATCGCCGGGGTGGGTGGGTGGTGGCGGCGGTTCGGCTCACAGGTTCGTGCTTACCGGTTTGGCCGGTTTGGTCGCCGGGCATTCTCGATGGGCACCGGTGAGTAAGTGTCGGTCACCAACCAGAACGAGCTGGTGCACACCGAGGTCGCCGTAGAACGCAAGATGCACGCCCAGTTCCCGGCCGCCGAACAGGCCGAGCTGGCAGAGACATTCCGCGGCTACGGCGCCGACGCCGACACCGCCACGAAGATGGTGGCTGCGGTGTCGATGGATCCCGAGACCGCACTACGCGTGCACAACCGGGAAGAACTCGGCCTGGACGCATCACAGCTGCCTTCCGCGCCGCTGGCGGGTGGGGCGTCACTGGCCGCGTTTCTATCGGTGCGGTGTGGCCGCTGGTGCCGTTTCTGATCGGCCTGCCCAGTCTGCTGGCTGACCGGCCGGCCGCTGGCGCATTCCGGGGCCCGGCAGGTCCTTTTGGGCGCGGTAGCGGTGGCGGTGACATCGGAGTTGGTCGGCTGATCGGCGCCGTCCCCGGCTGATCTCACTGACACGCCGGCCCAGTAGGTGTATCGACTTATCCCCAGATGGAGTCCGAGTGAGTGCTCCGATGGATCCGCGGGGATCATGGCCGCCGCCGCACGGTGACCGGCAGCAGGCGCAGGCCGAACTGTTCCCGGGACGACCGCGGGCGGCAGCACCAGATTCGCCCCGACTTCCGACCGGTCGGGTGACCGTTTCCTATCGCCCGGACATTTTTCGGTCTCACGAACTGGGTGAACTTCGAGTTCACCAAGAACGTTGCGGAGCTGGGCCCGTTACTCCGCTTGCACGAAAGCCACCTCAGTCTGATCCTGACCGGGCGCGCTGTCGGGTCAAGTGCTCCAGAACGGAGGGACGCTGCCCGGCTGAGGCGGCATCTAATTCGTCGCAACAGACCTCGACCAACGCGAGGATAAGCAGGCGTGCGCGGGCAGGCCCAAGCTCGGCGTGCTGCCGCTCAACGACCTCGAACATTGTGACGATCCCGGTCAGACCGGGTCGCTAACTGCGCGGGATCCTGCGGGTCTTCGTGCAGTTCGATCTGCTCTTTGCCCACAGGTTCGGTGATGGTTTGGTCCTCGGTCACGGTTGTGATGTTGACGCTGATCCGTTCGACGGCAACGGTTTCCATGGTTATCACGGGGCGTTCGGCGTGCAGGATGATCTCAACGCTCTGCTCATCAGCATTCGGGAGCGGGTGACGGGCCCCGTCGGCGTCGATGATGGGTTCTTGCTCGATGACGAGTTCTTCTCGGGACACTGGCACGGTGATGGTCTGCATCTGGGTGACGATCCGCTTGCGCAGCCGGACCCGACTGGTGGCTACTCGCTCGGTGGTGATGTGAAGGTGTTCTTCCGATCGCGTCATGACGGCGGCGGTTGAATCGTCGGTCGCTGCGGGATCACTGCTGGTCTGGCTCGCGGTGAACTCAGGGGTCGGAGCTGCGGTCATGAGTTCTCCTGAGGAAGGAGCGAGCCGGCGGACCCGCTTCGGACACCTTACGCCGCAATAGATTCGTGCGAGGGAGGGGCGGCTCACGTAGATTCCCTGACAAGTCGAACGCAGCGGGTGATCTGAGCACCCGGATACGAGCACTGAGGAGACCGATCGTGAGCACCAACGACAGTGCGGATCCGGACAGCCCAGAGGGCCTGGGTGCTGCAGGTGCACCCTCGCTGACCGTCGAACCGCTCTCCGGCCGGGCTCCGCTGGATCGGCAGAAGATTTTGCGTGCTGCGGTGGTTCTGATCGATGAGCACGATCTGCGCCATCTGACGATGCGCCGTCTGGGGGCTTCGCTGGGTGTCGAGGCGATGGCGCTCTACCACTACGTGCACAGCCGCGAGGACCTGCTAGATGGCATCGTCGAGTTGGTCATCGACGACCTGTACGGCGATCCCGACGTGCACATGTCCGCCGACCAGTGGCAGGACTACCTCCAACGTCTTGCGCACGGCGTGCGGCGTATCGCGCTGGCCCACCCACAGATGTTCCCGCTCATTGCCACGCGTCCGCCGGCGGCACCGTGGGTCAGGCCTCCGTTGCGGAGTCTGCGGTGGATGGAGTCGTTCCTGGACACGATGTACCGGTGCCGGTTCACCGACGCCTCCTGCGTGGAGGCCTACCGCGCCTTCTCGAGCTTCCTGCTGGGTCATCTGTTGCTGGAGGTCTCCGCTCAGGGCGCGGACATCGGTCCGATCGAGCAGGCGGACCCGGACGCTCCGCCACGCAGTGATCTGAGCGAATATCCGCGGTTGAAGTCGTTGGAACCAGAACTGTCCCAGGACCACGCGGTGGAGGAGTTCGAGGAGTCACTGGAGAGCCTGCTCGATCGGATGGAACGCCTGGAACGCCGCCCGTCCCGATAGCCATCGGCCTGTTGCAGCGTCTCATCATCCCCCTGGAAGGGCACCTCGTTCTTGTCGCCACCCGCGGTCCTTACGACGTAAGAGCGCCAGGTAGCGACGGGTTTACAAGATAAGATCCGGGGGGGTACCGTGCTGTCGGCGCGGGCCTGTCGAGGTGCGCATGTCCAGCCCCCCGACGGAGGAGTTCCCTTGAAAGCCTCATTGCAGAACGCACTGAGCAACATCGTCACGTTCTTGCCCAAGCTGCTGGCGTTCCTGCTGATCCTGCTGATCGGCTGGTTCATCGCGAAGCTGATCGCGAAGGCGATCTCGAAGCTGCTGGAGAAGGCCGGCTTCGACCGTGCCGTGGAGCGCGGCGGCATCAAGAAGGCTCTCGAGAAGAGCCAGTTCGACGCCTCCGACATCGTCGCGAAGATCGTCTACTACGCGCTGATGCTGTTCGTGCTGCAGCTTGCGTTCGGTGTGTTCGGACCGAACCCGATCAGTGACCTGCTGACCCGGTTGATCACCTTCATCCCGGCGCTCATCGTCGCGATCATCATCGTGATCATCGCTGCTGCGATCGCCGCGGCGGTCAAGGGACTGATCCAGAACACTTTGGGTGCGCTGTCCTACGGCAAGATCCTGGCCAACGTGGCCAGCATCTTCATCCTGTTCCTCGGTGTGGTGGCCGCCTTGAACCAGGTCGGCATCGCCACCACCGTCACCACCCCGGTCCTTATCGCGATCCTGGCCGCACTGGTCGGTGTGATCGTCGTCGGCGCCGGCGGCGGCCTCATCAAGCCGATGCAGCAGCGCTGGGAGAAGACCCTCGCCAAGTACGACGAGGAAAAGCCCAAGATGGCCGAGGCCGCCCGGAACGCCCCCAGCGTCAAGGACCGGGCCCAGCAGGCCGCCGGCAAGGCGAAGCAGATGGGTGGCAGCAACACCCAAGGTTCATCCGCCCGCAACCGCTGATTGACCCCGGTCCGGCACGGTGACATCACCGCCCGGTACCGGCCCACACCAGGAGGGCCTGATGGCTTTCGGTGACCGCATCACCCCGACCCGGCCACGGCCGGTACAGCAACCCCCGCAGCCCGTCTCGCCGGAATCCTCTGCCGAGACGACCACCACCAGAAGGAGCATCAGCATGAGCGTCAACGTGCAGGATCCGAGTGAACTGATGGGCGCCGATGTCTACGGCCCCGACAACGACAAGCTCGGCAAGATCGACACCGTCTTCCTGGACAACGAGACCTCCCAGGTCGCGTGGGCCGCGGTGAAGACCGGCATGTTCGGCACGAACGTGTCCCTGGTGCCGCTGAACGACGCCAGCTTCGACAGCGGCAGCCTGCACGTCCCGTACTCCAAGGACCAGATCAAGGACGCCCCGAACCACGACGCCGACCAGGCCCTGTCTAAGTCCGACGAGGACGAGCTGTACCGCCACTACCAGATCGGCGGCGGCCAGCAGGCGACCGACACCAGCACCTCGAACAGGGACCGCCGCGACATGGCCGGCGATGCCGGCGTTGAGGGCCGCGACACCTCCGGTCCGACCACCGACGATGCGATGACCCGCTCCGAGGAACGACTGAACGTCGGCACCCAGCAGGTCGAGACCGGCCGGGCACGCCTGCGCAAGTACATCGTCACCGAGAACGTCACCCAGACCGTCCCGGTGTCCCACGAGGAAGTCCGGGTCGAGCGGGAGCCGATCACCGACGCCAACCGAGGGGACGCGATGTCCGGCAGCGACCTCACCGAAGAGGAGCACGAGATCGTGCTCACCGCCGAACAGGCCGTCGTCCAGAAGGAAACCGTACCGGTCGAGCGGGTCCGCCTGGGCACCGAGACCGTGACCGGCGAACAGCAGGTCGACGCCGAGGTCCGCAAGGAAGAGATCGAAACCGTCACCGACGACGACACCACCCGTCAGCGCGGCCAGCAGCAGTAGTCACCACACCCCTAGACCGGTGGCCCACGTCACCGGTCCCGCAGCAACAGAAAGGAACCCGCATGCAGATCCCCAAGGACAAGATCATCGAGATGATCAAGTCACGCGGCGACAACGCTCAAGCCGACCAGGCCAACACCGAACTGCCCGACCAGGTCGACACCGACCAGCACCAAGGGCTTCTCGAGAAGTTCGGCATCAACCCCGGCGACCTGCTCGGCGGACTGGGCAACAAGCTCGGCTTCTGAGCTACGCCCCGTAATCGCGCGCCGCACCACGCACCCTCGCAAGGAACCGTGGTGCGGCGCGTCCCCACCAGCGACCTTTCTGACGTGAGGCCGGCCGCCCACACTGCCGCCAAGGCGAGATCTCGGCACTCGGCGCTTGTCTGCACCGACCATCTTCCTGAGAAAGGCCCACCCATGTCGCACCCCGTCACCCCGAACCCGGACCCCTCCCCGGATCCCGACGACCGCACCGGCTCGCTCGGGACACCCGCCGACCGGTACAACGACGACGCCACACCCACCCGGACGTTCGGCACGTCCGACGACTCGACCTACGCCACCTCGACGACGACGCCCACCCCTGCGCTGGGAACCCCCCTCCCATCCACCGATACGAACTCCGACACCCGCGCCGACAGCACCCGCTCACCCCGTGTCGTCGAACGCACCGAGTACCTCAACCCGGCACCGACGGTGGACAGGGACGAGTCACCGGATCTGCTCACCCAGGAGAAGGCAGAGTTCGGCGGCATCAAGTTCGGATCCGCCCTGCTGGGCTGGCTCACCACCGTCGGCACCATCGTCGTGCTGGCTGCCATCCTGGCCGCCGTGGCCTCCGGCATGAACCTGGACAGCAACACCTCCAGCTCCGACCTAACCGGCGTCGGGTTGGGCGCCGCGATCGCGCTGCTCGTGGTGCTGTTCCTCGGATACCTCGCCGGCGGCTACGTCGCCGGCCGGATGGCCCGATTCCACGGCGTCCGCCAGGGCATCGCCGTCTGGCTGTGGGGCGTGGTCATCGCAATCGCGCTGAGCATCACCGCCGCGATCGTCGGTAGCCAGAGCACCATCCTGGTCCAGGCGAACCTGCCGCAGATCCCCTTCACCTCCAGCGGATTCACCTGGCAGGCCCTCCTCGCCCTCGTCGCAGTCCTGCTGGTCACCCTGCTCGGCGCCATCCTCGGCGGCCTGATGGGCATGCGCTTCCACCGCCGCATCGACCGCTTCGCCGCCGACAACATCCCAAACTGATCCCCTACATCCAGGAGTCACCGTGCTCGGTCTCATCATCAGCCTGCTCGTCATCGGAGTCATCGCCGGGTTCCTCGCCCGGTTGATCGTCCCCGGAAAACAGAGCCGGTCCATCCCGGGCACCATCATCATCGGGATCGTCGGCTCGTTCGTCGGGGGATTCCTCGGCTACCTGATCTTTCACAAGGACGGCCAGGACGGCTTCTTTCAGCCCTCCGGCATCATAGGCTCCGTCATCGGCGCGATCATCGTCCTGCTAGTCGTCCAGCGATTTGGCAGACGCTCCACCATCAGCCGCTAAACACGACGCACACTCGCATCTCAGGGCAGTTCAGAGGTACTTTCCGACGATCTGCGTGGATGACGGGTCAAGAATCGTGCCTGTACTCCTCCCGCACAGTGCTGATCTGCCGCTCCAGCCGCCCAGCTTTTACGAACTCACGGTCGGAACAGCTCGTCGAATTCGGCCAGTCGGAACGGCCGCCCCAGGGCGGGCAGCGTGCACGACTCCGGCACCCACGATGCAGAGCCGGCGGTTGTCTCGATCATGGACCCAACGGTAAACCCGAACCCACGTACGGTTTGCAAGCGCCCCAAGGTCGAACCTCAGCTGGATGACCGAGACGCAGGCATCTCGCCCAGACGTTGACGAACGAGCCGATCGAGCATCTCGAACTGTCCACCCAGTGGTACCTGGCCTGCCAGCTCGGCACGACATTTCCTGACGACCGCCTCTATCACCCCGAGTTCGTGCCGGTCGTTGAACGCGGCAAACTGGCCCTCCATCAAATCCGCGTACGAATCGGCACTCACGAACAGCATTGTGCGCGCCAACGTTCCACTTCCTTCCAGGTGGCACACCCAAATCGGTCAGCAGCTACCCTGCGTCCCGAAGCGTGCCATTTCTATGTGCCACAATTGGTCGCGGACGAAGTCAGCTTCTGGGACCGCCGTGGTGACGCGGACCCTCGTTCATCTCAGCGGGCAGTATGCTTTTAACGTGGCAATATCGCCGACGGCTCTAGGCATCCCGTCCGGAGACTGTCTCCTGCTGACTATCGGCGATAGCGACACTTCCGGCACGAGGGAATGGCGCTCCGGCGACTGGCCCAACGCGACATTTGCGAGCTGGGCCACGCTTTACAGCGACCCAGACACTCCGTCCTGGCTGCCCGCCCAGGGTGATTCGAGAGCCCCAGCATCCCGGTTACCGCAGACCCGCACCATGGCCGCGCAGAAATGACGCCGAGTCCAAAAGAAGCTGCCAGGGCGCTTGTAGCCTTCAATGTCGCCGGCGTCCTGGCCGCCACCGCATTCGCCGCGTTCGGTGCCGGGCGTCACCCGGTGGTCAGTACGGCAATACAGATCAACCGATCCGCTCAGCCAGAGACACGATGATGCCCTCCGGACCGCGCACGTAGGCCATACGCCAGCTGTGATCGTGCTGGCCAATATCGCCGACCAGCCCGTAGCCGTCCGCGGCTAACTGATCGACGGCCAGCTGAAGGTTGTTGACCTCGAAAGCTACGTTGCGTAGCCCCAGTTCGTTGGCCATCGCGGCGGGCGATCCGGGCTGGTGGGCGGGTCGGACGAAGCTCGACAGCTCCAGGCGGGTACCTCCGTCGGGCGGTGTCAGCATGACGATCTCGGTGCGGGAGCCAGGGATGCCGATGACCGTGTCCAGGAACTCGCCCTCGACGAACATTCGTGTGCCCTCCACCTCAAGTCCGAGCCCGACGAAGAAGGCCGTCACCAGGTTGAGGTCGGCAACCGTTATACCGACATGGTCGAAGCGTTGTACAAGTGGCATTGGGTCCATCCTTTGACGTTCAGGGCGTCGATCCACTCGAAATGCGCGGGAGCCGACCGGGGGATCTCGACATGACGATCGGCGAGATCTCTCAAGCCCGCCGAGGATCGTCAGCTCCCGGCGGGCGTCCCACTGGCATGATTTGGTCAGCGCATCCCGACGGTCTGCCGCCCGGGCTCGATCACGGCCCGGTGAGCGGGCCGAGCAACCGGGGCTCGCCACCGATCGGCCATTGAATCTCGGCCCCACCCGTGGGCAGATGCCGCTGCAGGTAGACCGACTCACCGGTGCGGTGGATCCAAACCGTTCGCACCGCATCCGCCAACCGGGGCAGCGGCGGGCGCTCGACATAGGAATCCATCGACCCATCACAGCGCAATCGGCGCCGTAGACAACCGGGAAGTGCCCCTTTTGCAGCGCACCCCCGACCCGGGCGGCGACAACATCGACCATCGCCAGGAGCTCAGGCCCGTTCAGGAACCCGCCGGGACCGCGTGACGCGCTCGGACCCTCCGCGAACGTGGATGCACCAGAAGCGTCCACGCCGCCGTCGCCGGGCGGGCAGAGATCCGGGATCTGTCTATCGAGGTGCCGGACATCGAGACGTCGTTCGCCGAATCTCTGCAGGCACCGCGGACGCCGCCGATACGGATCGGCAATGGCCGGACCATTCATCGACGATTCGGACCATTCATCAGAAATCAGGTATTTCAAGTAGTGCTGGCGAACCTCCCTCTTAGGTACAGGTCGGTCGCAGCGGGCGTCCGGCTCAATCCTGGAGGAACACCAATGGCCAAGTTCATGGACGTGCACGACGGGTTTATCGGCGTCACGACTGAGCAGCTCACCGAGGCCCACGAGGCTGACCTCGCGATCGAGAAGGAAGAAGGCGTGCACTTCGAGCGCGCCTGGCTGGACCCGGAGTCCGGCAAGGTTTTCTGCCTGTCGACCGGCCCGAACAAGCAGGCCGTCCAGCGGATTCACGAACGCGCGGGGCATCCGACGGATCAGGTGTACGAGCTGTCCGTCGAGGTCTGAGCAGGCGGCCGAGTGGTAGGCGCCACTACCAGCCGCGCAGAAGGCGGGTGAGGATGCACCCGGTGAATCCCACAGCAAAGGACCCGCCCTCTGCAACAGAGGGCGGGTCCGAGGCTGTCGCAAGTATCAGACCGCAGTAGCGGCCGGGTCCTCGCCAGGGACAACCGAGTCGCCGCCCTTGACCATGGATGCTCCGACCGGCTCCTTCTCCATCGGAGCCACCTTGGGCACTCCTACGAAGCTGAACTTCGCGTCCGGCCCTGAGCCGTCGGCGTCGACCTTCACCAGCTGGCCCGGCCGAACCTCGTCGAACAGGATCTTCTCGGACAACGAGTCCTCGATCTCTCGCTGGATGGTGCGACGCAACGGCCGGGCGCCCAGCACCGGATCGAAACCGCGCTCGGCCAGCAAGGCCTTGGCGGCCGGCGAGACCTCCAGATCGATGTCCTTGTTACGCAACGCCTTTTCGACGCGGGTGAGCATTAGCTCGGTCATCTGCTTGATCGCATCGGCGGTGTGCTGGTGGAAGACCACCACATCGTCGATACGGTTAAGGAACTCGGGGCGGAAATGCTTCTTCAGCTCGTCGTTGACCTTGGACTTCATCCGCTCGTAGTTCGACTCGGCGTCGTGGCCCGACGAGAAACCCATCCCGACTGCCTTCGAGATATCGGAGGTACCCAGGTTGGAGGTGAACACGATGACGGTGTTCTTGAAGTCCACCGTCCTGCCCTGACCGTCGGTGAGCCTGCCGTCCTCCAACACCTGCAACAGCGTGTTGTAGATGTCGGCGTGGGCCTTCTCGATCTCGTCGAACAGCACCACCGAGAACGGCTTGCGGCGCACCTTCTCGGTGAGCTGGCCACCCTCTTCGTAGCCGACATATCCGGGAGGGGCTCCGAACAACCGCGATGCGGTGTACCGGTCGTGAAACTCGCCCATATCGACCTGAATCAGCGCATCCTCATCGCCGAACAGGAACTCGGCGAGAGCCTTCGTGAGCTCGGTCTTACCCACACCGGACGGGCCGGCAAAGATGAACGAACCGCTGGGCCGCTTCGGATCCTTCAGGCCGGCCCGAGTACGACGGATCGCCTTCGATACTGCCTTGACGGCCTCGTTCTGACCAATGATCCGCTTGTGCAGCTCGTCCTCCATCTTCAGCAGCCGAGTCGTCTCCTCCTCGGTGAGCTTGAAGACCGGGATGCCGGTCCAGTTGGCCAGCACTTCGGCCACCTGTTCGTCGTCCACCTCGGAGACGACATCGAGGTCGCCGTCCTTCCAGGCCTTCTCCCGATCGCCCTTCTTGCTGATCAACTGCTTCTCCGAGTCGCGCAGCGCTGCCGCCTTCTCGAAGTCCTGCGCGTCGATCGCGGACTCCTTGTCCCGACGCACGTTGGCCAGCTTCTCGTCGAACTCGCGCAGGTCCGGCGGCGCCGTCATCCGACGGATCCGCATCCTGGCGCCGGCCTCGTCGATCAGGTCGATCGCCTTGTCCGGAAGGAACCTGTCGTTGATGTATCTGTCGGCCAGAGTGGCCGCCGACACCAACGCGCTGTCGGTGATGGTGATCCGGTGGTGCGTCTCGTAGGCGTCGCGCAGACCGCGAAGGATCTCGATGGTGTGCGCAACCGTCGGCTCACCGACCTGGATGGGCTGGAAGCGCCGCTCCAGCGCCGCGTCCTTCTCCACGTACTTGCGGTATTCGTCAAGGGTGGTGGCCCCGATGGTCTGCAACTCGCCGCGAGCCAGCATCGGCTTGAGGATGCTGGCGGCGTCGATGGCACCCTCGGCAGCGCCGGCACCGACCAGCGTGTGGATCTCGTCGATGAACAGGATGATGTCGCCGCGGGTGCGGATCTCCTTGAGGACCTTCTTCAGCCGCTCCTCGAAATCGCCGCGGTAACGGCTGCCGGCCACCAGCGAGCCGAGGTCAAGGGTGTACAGATGCTTGTCCTTGAGCGTCTGCGGGACGTCGCCGCGGATGATGGCCTGAGCGAGTCCTTCCACGACGGCCGTCTTGCCGACGCCGGGCTCACCGATGAGCACCGGGTTGTTCTTGGTGCGGCGGGACAGCACCTGCATGACGCGCTCGATCTCCTTCTCCCTGCCGATGACGGGATCGAGTTTGCCCTCCCGGGCCAGCTGCGTCATGTTGCGGCCGAACTGGTCAAGGACCAGCGAAGTGGACGGCGTGCCCTCCGACCTACCGCCCTCGGCGGCAGCGGTCTCCTTACCCTGATATCCGGACAGCAGCTGCAGCACCTGCTGACGCACTCTGTTGAGGTCGGCGCCGAGCTTCACCAGAACCTGAGCGGCGACGCCCTCACCCTCGCGGATCAGGCCGAGCAGGATGTGCTCGGTGCCGATGTAGTTGTGGCCGAGCTGCAGCGCCTCACGCAGGCTGAGCTCCAGCACCTTTTTGGCGCGCGGCGTGAACGGGATGTGGCCGGATGGCGCCTGGGCGCCCTGGCCGATGATTTCCTCGACCTGTGCGCGCACCCCCTCCAGCGCGATACCGAGCGATTCAAGTGCCTTGGCTGCGACTCCTTCGCCCTCGTGGATCAGCCCGAGCAGGATATGCTCGGTCCCGATGTAGTTGTGGTTGAGCATCCGGGCTTCTTCTTGGGCCAGGACGACCACCCGGCGGGCCCGGTCGGTGAACCGTTCAAACATGTGCACTCCTTCTCGCCAATGCCCCACTGTAGTGCGGCTAGCTGAGTCAACTGGTGGCGTCGGGCCATCTGCTGACCTCGATTTCAACGCTCCCCGAGCTGTGTCCGTTCCGCCAGCAGGTATGCCGTAGGCGAACAGGAGCGCGTAAGAACGAGCCGCGCAACACGGACAGCGATCACGAAGGCCCCGCACCGGGCGATCCGGGCGGGGCCTACGGCCGAACGAACGATCAGTGCGCGGCGTTGAATTCGTCAACGATGGCGGCGGCGATCCGCCCTCGATCGGAGACCTCGTAGCCGCTACGGCGAGCCCAGTCCCTGATGGCCTGCAGCTGCTCGCGGCTGTTGCGGACCGATGCGGCCTTGCTACCGCGACGACCGCCGGCCGCTCCCCGAGCGGAGACATGCCGGCCATGGGCTACGTAGTTGGCGACAGCATCGCGCAACTTCTTCGCGTTCTTCTCGTTGAGATCAATCTCGTAGGACGCGCCATCGAGAGCAAATTCGACCGTCTCGACAGCATCGGATCCGTCGATGTCGTCGACCAGGGTGGTAGTGGTCTGAGTGGCCACGGGGGAACCTCCAGTTGTCATAGTTCAGATGCGCAATCGGAATGTACGCGTGCGCACACTATAGGGCACCCGCAGAAGAAACTCACGACAAGCACACCGCATAGCTGTAAACAGCGCGAGCCGAGTCACAGACCTTGCTAATGGTTCCCGTACGCGGTGTGCTAGTTGCAGACATTTCCCAGAACCGTCATTCGTTACCCAGCCCGCCCCTGTCGGTCAAAATTCCCGGCACCACCGTCCACCATCAGCGCCAGTAGCGGTGCACAACCGGATCAATGTTGTTGGTATGGACGGTGCGTACCTGGACCTGGTGGCCGACGCCGGGCGCCTCCAACAGGTAAGGCACTCCGTTGATCAGCCCGAGATAGATCGCCACATGCCCAGGGTAGCCAATGATGTCACCGGGAAGTGCCTTGTCCCAAGGGATTCGCTCGCCACCTTCCCGCTGGCTGGCCGAATCGGTTCCACTGGCAAATCCAGCTTGACTCATCACAAAGCCGGTCAGACCAGAGCAATCGAACCCGACGATTCCTTGGCACGAATTGCTGGCGCCGCCGGCACGCGCGCAACCCTGGTCGGGGCCACCACCATCCGTGCCGCCGCCCCAGACATAGGGCAGACCCACCGCCCCGAGCCCGGCAGCCAAACCTGCAGCCACGGCTGCATCCGGGGCGAGGATGTGCTGACCGGCGACCGTTGGGTCAACATCCGGTCCTGTCGGGATGGTCACGACGGTTCCGCTGACGTTGACGGCCGGCGGCGCTCCTGCACCCGAGCCGCCGAAATACTGGCCGAACAGAACGAAGAAGTTCCTGTTGCCATACGATGAGCATTTGTCACCGGCAGCTGGATAGGCGGCCAGCGACGCCGCATTGGGCTGGTACGGCGTGTAGTCATAGAGCGAAGCTGTTGCGGCATTGCGAATGAACACCGGGCTCGAACCGCAGCCGCTCTCGGCGACGTTCCACTGAATATTGGCGACCTGGCCGGGGTGATAGTTGTATTTTTCCGGATCGAGGCGGTAACGCGTCCACTGCTGCGCCATGCCATACAGCTGATTCAGAAATCCGCCATGGGCCGAATCGCAGTTGGCAGACCCGCCCGGCCCGGTGTCGGGGCAGAACCAACCCCAGGCAGCGTCCCAGCTGGTCTTGCTGACGTCCGTTCGGGTCAGCAGCCCCGATTCCTTTTGCAGCGTCACCAGCATGACCTGCGGGTTGATGCCGCACGCCTTGGAAATTCCGGCAATGGCAACCGCAGCCGTCTGCAGCCCGCCGGTGTAAGCGGCGCAATATCGGCTCCGCGGATAGTCCGGCACGGTGACAGTCAGATTCTTCAGACACCATTGACTACTGCAGTCGGCGCCGAGCCGATCGATGAACGAGCCGATCTCGGCCGGCGTCATCGAATCGGTGTTGTAGAAGACCTGGTCGGAAATGATGCTCCCGGGATCGAACTGGCTCGGTGAGCCGCCGACGGGCAAACAATTGATGGCGGGGCCGATCGACTTGGTGCCCTGCGGGACCGCTATGCCGTGGGGGTCGACCGGGTCCGGAGTGGTGGGCTGATCATTGCCGAAGGACTGGGCCGGCTGCGCAGGGTCCGGGTTTGACGGGTCGTCGCTGGGCGGAGCCACGGGGGGCTTCGCGGCCGACTTCGGTGTCGCGGTCGTCGGTGCCGCGGTCTTCGGTGCCGCGGTGGTCGCTAGCGCCGGCGTCTTCGCCGCTGCGGTGCGAGCCGGTGCAGACGTCGATGGTGCCGTCGTCTTCGTGGTTGTCGAGTTCGCCGCTGAGTCGGTCACCGGCGTAGTTGTGGTCACCGGCGCCGGCGTCACCGTGGTACTTGGTGTGATCGGCACCGTCGTGGTGGTCGGCCCCGCCGTGGTGGGCGGCACCGTCGTGGTCGGCGCCGTCACGGTGGGCGGGACCTTCGTGGTGGTTGCGGTAGCCGCAGCCGTCGATGTCGTTGATCCGCTCGCCGTTGTCGTCGGGGACGCCGTTGTCGTGCCACCCGTGGTGCCGGTGGGCATGGTCGACGCCTGGACGGTGGAGGTGGTGGGGCCGGTCGAGGTCACCGGAGTCGACGAGGTGGCGGCAGAACCCGTCTGGGTGACCGTCGTATCCGCCGAACCTGTCGTCGGCACCGAGCTGCTGGTAGACGGTGCCGAACTCGTCCCCGGAGCGCCGGAGGTCGCCGGGCTGGAGGAGTCCGTGATGGTTGCCGATGTCGCCGTCGGGGCGGCGCTGGTGCCCGGTGCGGTCGACGCCGCAGGACTGGTCGCAGCAGAACTCGACGCCGTGCCGCTCGACACCGCGGTGCTCGTCACCGCAGAGCTTGCCGTCGCCTTGCCCGACACCGCGGTGCCCGACGCTGCGGTGCCCGACGCTGCGGTGCCCGACGCGGCGGTGCCCGACACCGCGGTGCCCGAGGTGGTGGTGCCCGAGGTGGTGGTGCCGGTACTGGACGTCACGGCCGTCGGAGCCACGCTGGAGGAGGTCGCCGCTTGCCGTCCGAGCACCTGCATTCCGCGCAGCCGGAATCCAGCGGTGAAGGTCTGGACCACCGCGGGAGCGGGGTGCCGAGTTCCGGGGATTGCTTGCTGGACGACGTCAGCGGGAGCGACTGCGGGCGCACCGGCGGCCGCGCGGGCAGGGGTGAGACCAGCCGGCACTAAGACCTGCAACAGATCGGCCGCCAGGGTGGTCACCGGTGCCAACCTCGATCGTGAATTGTCGGCGACAACCATCCGCTGCGTCAGCTCGGCGATACGCTCGGCAGCCGACCTGGCCGGCGTGGCGGACGTGGAGAAGGCTGCCGATGACGCCGCCTGGGCGTCTGTTATGGCGGCGACTCGTCCGGCCAGCGCCATGGAGAAGCCTGCATATGCGGCTACCCCAGCCCCGAGACTCGCGCCGCCGATCAAAGCAGCAATCTGCGCATCTGTTCGACGGTCGGCCTGGTAGCCAGGATCGCGTACCGTCAGCTGCTCGAAGAACAGCCGGGAGGCCGCTGCTGGGTCGGCCCGGTCCGCGACCAAGGTCGAATCGGCCGGGCCAGTGCCGACTGCGGTCGCACCGAACACACCGAAAGCGGCGCCGTTGCGATATCCGCGGTTGAGCCTGGTCGCCTGCATGGCGTAGCCGATCGCGATCCTGGCGGCTCGTGGCGTCAGATGACGAGCAGTTGCGACGTCAGCAATGGTTTGGGCGGTGGCGATCTGTGCCGCAGTGAGCCGGATCCCGGCAAATACATACGGATCGGCGGCGGCATATGCGGCGTTGGCACTCCAGCAATTCAGGGTGTTCGACGACGGCACTGTGTTCGACGACAGCACTGCGTTCGACGACAGCACTGTGTTCGACGACAGTGATGTGGGGCTGGCTCCCGCCGCCGCCACCGGCGCAGCGGCGAGGGTCAGCGAGACCAGCACACCTGCAACGATTGCCCCTGGCCCGCGGCTCCGCCGAACTTGGCGGGCCATCTTCTTCCTCCACTGCATTATTGCAACCCGTCCGTTCACGGTTGTCGTTGCGGGTCCTGGTCAATTGAACCTCAGATGCGCCGGCCGCGCGGAGCGTTCCCCCAGTCGAGGCCAAATCTCACCCGCCAGATGAGTAATCAGAACTTATCGAAGGTGCTCGTTCGCCACTCAGTGCACAGAAAGTGTCTGTCGTCACGCCCGTCACAGGCTGGTCGTGGCACCGGAGCGGCCCGCTGGCACCGAGTTTTCGGGTGCCGCGGACAATGAACCGGTGACCGCAGACAACCCTGCCGAAGTGACAAGGGCCTGGCGAGTCGTCGATGCTGCCGGAAGCGCGCAACGCGCACTGTCGTTCGGCACCGCCGCTGCCGGCTACCAGCTGTACCGACCCGGCTACCCGCCGGAAGCGATCCAGTTCGTGGTGGGCGACTCCGGCAGTATGACGGTCCTGGACCTCGGCGCCGGCACTGGGAAGCTGACAGCAGCTCTGGTGGCCAGCGGGTCCGAGGTGATTGCGGTCGAGCCGGATCCCGAGATGCTCTCGGCGCTGCGCACTGCCGTCCCGCAGGCCACCGCCCTGGCCGGCAGCGCCGAGCAGATTCCGTTACCCGACGCCTCGGTGGATGTGATCACGGTCGGCCAGGCCATGCACTGGTTCGATCTGGATCAGGCGCTTGTGGAAATGGCCAGGGTGCTGCGGCCGGCCGGCCGACTGGCAGCCCTGTGGAACGTGGATGATGTCGACCACCCGTTCACCGCTGCCTTCCAGCGCGAGAAGGACTTGACGGTTCGGCCGGTAGGGGGCGCGACCGGCAGATCCGATCGGCAGATCAGTCCACCGTTCACCGACCATGAGGAGTTCACCGATCCGGTGGTGCACTCGGTGCGATGGCGGCGCGCGATGACGCCCGAGCAACTCCACGGTCTGCTGGACACCCTTTCCTATGTGATCGCCGCCGATGCCGAAAACAGGACAGCTTTGCACAGCGGTGTCGACCGGTTGATCGCCGGCTGCGACGACCCGCTCGAACTGGCCGAGACCTGCCAGGTGTGGGTGGCACAGCGGCGATGACGAGCCCCTCCGAGCAACTGATGATGGCCGCCGCCGACTGGCGGGTCGTCGCGGCCGATCACGCGGCCAGGGTGGACGAGCTCACCGCCGCCCACCGGAATCGCGTCGGCACCCGACGTCCGCACCCGGTCGAGGATTTCCTGTTCAGTTATTACTCGCTACGGCCGGCTCAGCTACGCCGCTGGTATCCGGGTGCCGGTATCGGGCTCGCCGACGCGGCCGAGCGAGCCGACTGGCGATTTCACCGGTCACAGGGTGGCGTTGTGACCGTCGACGTCACCGCTCTGATGGTCGCCCACGGCGACCAGATCCGTTTCGTGCACAGGCTTCTGGGCGCGACGGCCGGCCGGCCGGCGCAGTTCGGCTGTTTCGGCCTGCACGAATGGGCGATGGTGTTCGGGGCGGCCGACGAGCATTTGCGGCATGCCGACCGGCCGCTACGTCTTGGCCGGCAGCGTACCGACAACGTGGTCCGCGCCCATCAGATCCGCTGCACCCACTATGACGCCTACCGGTTCTTCACCGAACCGGCGAGGCCGCGAAACCTGTTGCAGCCCAGCCTGAATACTCGCGAGCAGCTGGAACAGCCCGGCTGTCTGCACGTTGGGATGGACCTGTACAAGTGGGCGTACAAGCTGATCCCGGCGGTGCCGAGCGAGTTGTTGGTCGACTGCTTCCTGATGGCCAAAGACGTTCGCGAGGTTGACATGCGTGCGTCGCCGTACGACCTGGCGGACCTCGGTTACCCACCGATCCCGATCGAGACCGCAGCCGGGAAGGCCGAGTACGTCGCCCGCCAACGAGAATTCGCCGACCGGTCGGTGCCGCTGCGCGCCCGGCTGCTCACCGTAACGCAACTGCTCACCGCGCACGGCTGACTGGCGGTCAGTCCGCGGCCCGGCGGCGGCGTGACGGCTCGGTGTTCGAACCGAGCGCAGCCAGCAGTTGAGCGACCGAGATGCGCGAGCTGCCGTCGTCGTCCGCAGTCGAATCCAGCTCGTGGCCGCCACGTGCACCGGCACGGTCGGCGGCGACGATGGCCGCGGCCCGGGCGATGTCCTTGCGGTGCCGCCGGGTCCAGGCGGTCGAGGGTGCATCCGGCCTCGGCGGCAGGCTCGGCTGGCGGGGCTGCACCGGCGGCTGTTGAGTGGCCGTGTTCTCGGCACTGTCCGCCGCGGCGGTGTCCGATGGCTCGTCGTCGATCAGCTCGGCATCAATGGCATCGTCGTCGTCCGCCGGACGCCGGCCCAGTTCGGGGCGGCTCAGGTCGGCCAACCGAGTGCGACCATGCTGGGTCAATCCGCGCAGCCGGGTAGATTCGGCCGACAGCGTCAGCCGCTCCACCAGCACGTCACCATCGAGCAGGTTCGACAGGGCAGCGGTCAGCCGCTCGAGCTGGGCGCGCACCGCGGTGAGTTCGTCGGCGTGCATGGTTTCCACCTCGGTGCGGACCCGGTCGGTCAACGCGGATTCATACTCCCGGCGGGCAGATACCTCGCGGTGCAACTCCAGTTGGTAGGTGCGGGTGATCTCCGCTTCCCTGGCGGAGACGCTCTGCGCCTCACGCCGGGAACGGGCCACCGCGAACGCCGCGCACAGGGCGGCCCACAAGGCCAACAGCACCCCGATCCGCAACCAGCGCACTTGATCGGAAAAGACGACAACCATCACCGTCGCGGCTGCGCCGAGCAAGAATCCGGCGATCAACAACGCCTTCAGGGACAATGGGGTCGATCCGCGGCGACGAGTGGGCGCGGTCGATGTCATGGTGGGGAGACTACCGGGACGTTCCACGCGTCATTCCGCAGCGCTATCCCGTCGGTCATCGTCCAGATCGGGTTGGTCGGGGGTGCGACAACACCGCTCGAGGAACAGCCCACCGGCCAGCATCAGCAGTGCGCAGAGCAACCCGAGAATCGCTGTCGTCCGGTCGCTGGCGGCCGCCGCCACGTCCCTCGCCAGCGGAACGACGTAGCCAATCACTCCGAACCACATACCGCCGAACGCGGCCGCAGCCAACGAGGTCGCCTTGGCGGCGGCCACCGCCCTTGCGGCGGCGAGGGCATCCACCCGGCGCGCCCCCCGACCATGGATGCGGTTGCGCAGCCCCCAACCGAAGACAGCCTCGCCCACCCCGATCGCCGCGGCCGGCAGCCCGGCCAGGCGCGGCATCGGCGGCAGTCGCTGATAGTTCCACCGCAGCAGCAGGTAACCCAGGACGGTAGCCACCACGGCCACGACCGCCAGGTCGCGCCAACGGGTCAGCCCGATCCCGTCGGACTGACGATCGATCATCGCAGTTTCCCCAGCCGGCTGATGCCGGTCAGGTCCAGCGGCCGCAGCAGCTCAGTGATCGGCCCGAAACCCGGCAATTCGGCGGCCGGATCGACCTCCGACCATGGCAGCAACACGAAGGTCCGCTGGTGGGCACGCGGATGCGGGAGGGTCAGCACATCGTCGTCGACCAGCAGATCGTCAACGGCTACCACGTCGGCATCCAACGTCCGCGGCCCCCAGCGCACGGTTCGAGCGCGAGCTGCGGAGTGCTCCAACTGCTGGCACCTGCGCAGCCACTCGTGCGGGTCGTCGACCTCGTCGTCGCCGACCAACAGGACGGCATTGAGAAAGTCGTCCTGCACGACGCCTCCCCACGGCGGAGTCCGGTAGACCGACGACACTGCCCGCACGCAGTCGCCCAACTCTTCGACGGCCGCCGCCAGATAGCCGCGGCTGTTGCCGATGTTGGAGCCGATCGAGAGCACCGCGTTCGTCACCGGGGCGCCCCTTGGCCCTCACCGGAGCCAGCCATTCGACCGCCGCGCACCGACCTCCTGGCCGTCACCGCCACATCCTCGAAATCGAGCGGGATCGGCGCCTGCGGCTTGTGCACCGTGACCTCGACCGCGTGCAGGGCATGGGCTGCAAAGCGTTGCATGGCAGCGTCGGCAATCTCGGCGGCCACCGCCTCGATCAGGTCGCGCGGCCGGCCGGCGACGATGCCGGCGGCCAGCTCGGCCAGCTCGCCGTAGTCGACGGTGTGGTTGAGATCGTCGGTGGCCGCCGCTTCGGCAAGGTCGAGCCACAGCGTGACGTCGACGACGAAGGTCTGCCCCTCTCGTCTTTCGTGCGCGAAAACCCCATGGTGGCCAACGACTTTCAGCCCGGTGAGAGTGATCCGGTCAGCCATCGGCGGCCCTCATGGCGCCCATCCGGTAGCCGGCGTCCGGCTCGGCCAACGGCCGCTCGGGGATTCGGTATGACGGCTCGGCCTCGGCCGTTGCCCGGACGGCGCCGAGCACGGCAAGCGCATCCCTGGTCGGACGGGGCTCATGCACCCGCAGCCCCCATACTCCGGCCTGCGCCGCCAACAGCGAGGTCGCCGCCGTCGCCACATCGCGCTGACTGGCCGGCCGCGGGCTGCCGTCGTCAGCGGCCAGCAGGGCACCCAGAAAGCTTTTGCGGGACGTACCCAGCAGTACCGGCAGTCCGAGATCAACCAGCGCCGCCTGCGTCGCCACCAGTTGCCAGTTGTGGCCGCCGTCCTTGGCGAAGCCGATCCCGGCATCGAGGATCAGCGAGCGTTCGTCGACGCCGGCCGCTACCGCAGCATCGACCCTGGCGAGCAGTTCGTCCCGCACCTCAGCCGCTACGTCGCAGTAGTGCACCTCGCGCTGCATCACGTCGCTGTGTCCGCGCCAATGCATCAGCACCCACGGTGCTCCTGCGGCGGCCACCACGCCCGCCATCTCCGGGTCGGCCAGGCCGCCGGATACGTCGTTGACGATCGCCGCCCCCGCCTGCAGCACCGCAGCGGCGACACCGGACCTGGTGGTGTCCACCGAACAAAGGATTCCGGCCGCGGCCAGTTCGGACACCACCGGAAGCACCCGCTGCAACTCGGTGTTCAGGTCGATCCGGTGGGCCCCGGGACGGGTCGATTCTCCGCCGACATCGACGATGTCCGCCCCGTCGGCGACCAACTGCCGACCGCGGGCGAGGGCGGTCTCGGTGGTATCCCACAGACCACCGTCGGAGAACGAATCGGGGGTGACGTTCAGTATGCCCATCACCCACGGACGGCCGCCGAAAACCGGGAACGTGCGCGCGGTCATCGGCCGGTGATCAGGCTCATTGCCTCGGAACGAGTGCTGGCTTGCGACTGGAAGATGCCGCGGACTGCCGAGGTGGTGGTGACCGCGCCCGGTTTGCGGACCCCGCGCATCGCCATGCACAGGTGTTCGGCCTCGATCACCACGATCACCCCGGCCGGCCGCAAGGTGCGGACGAGGGCATCGGCGATCTGCGTCGTCAACCGTTCCTGAACCTGCGGTCGTTTGGCGTAGCCGTCGACCAGCCTGGCCAGCTTCGACAGTCCGGTCACCCTGCCATTCCTGCCGGGGATGTACCCGACGTGGGCCTTGCCGAAGAACGGCACCAAGTGGTGCTCGCAGGTCGAGTACATCTCGATGTCGCGCATCAGCACCATCTCGGCGTGACCTTCGTCGAACACCGTCTGCAGTACCGAGTCCGGGTCGGAATACAGACCGGAGAACTGCTCGGCCAACGCCCTCGCCACCCGCGCCGGGGTGTCTTGCAGACCGTCCCTGGTGGGATCCTCACCGATCGCAGACAGCAGTTCCCGGACGGCCGCCTCGGCCCGCGGCCCGTCGAACACCCTGGCGACGGCGGCCAACTCTGGATCGATGTCGCCGATCGCGGCGACCTGTTCGGCCATCCGATCACCGACGCTCGTCGGGCGCCGCCCACGGATCGAGGGGCGGATCAACCGGCGGGGTGTCCCGTGGGTGCTGGCCGGCGTCGGCGCGGTGAGCGCCGCCACCGGGGTGAGCATCCTGGCCATCATGCTGGTGAGGTGCGCCGTTGGGGTTGCCGTTGGACGGTGGATCCCCAGCCCCAGGTGGATAGCCGGGCCCGGCGGCCGGCGGCTGTGGGGCCCCGTACGCACCGTTCCCGCCATACACACCGTTGCCGACCGGATGCTGTCCGGGGCCGGCAGGATGCTGCCCGGTGCGGGCCGGATGCTGGCCGTTCCCGGCCGGATACTGCCCGCTGCCGGCCGGGTACTGGCCGTTCCCGACCGGATACTGCCCGCTACGGCCCGGGTACTGACCATTCCCGGCGTACTGCCCGTTGGCCGGCGCGCCGTAGCCGGTCCCGTAGCCGTTCCCGTAGCCGTTTTCGTAGCCGTTCTCGTTGCCGGCACCGTCCGCCGGCCACTGCGGCGGCCCCAGCGGGCCGGGCAGCACTCCACCCGTCCAGTTCTGCGGTAGCTGACGGTAGCCGGTCGGGGCG
>JALYXB010000161.1 GCA_030947305.1 Actinomycetota bacterium
CCGCGGAACAGCGGGCGGTATCCGGATTTTGGCCTGGGTACTTCGACACCACGAGCTGGGGGTTCGGCATGGGGATCGTCACCCGCCGCAGGCACCTTGGCCCGTCGGCCGGAAGCTACGGATGGACTGGCCTCTACGGCACCGCCTGGTACAACGATGCCGCCGAGGACATGACCGCGATGTTCATCCTGCAACGGGCACACGCGGGCGACCAGCGGCTGCCGATGCAGCAGGACTTCTGGACCACTGTCTACCAGGCGATCGACGACTGACCGGGTTGGCCGCATTGTCGGGCCGCCGGCGCGCGGAACCCAACCGCCGGTGACGTGGGCAGGCCACTTGATGGCCTGCTCGTGCAAGCATGGCGTCCATGATGAGGCAGCCAACATTGTTCCTGACCGTGGGACTCCCATGCACCGTGAAGACCAGTGCTGCGCGGCGCATCGAGACCGAGCAGAATGCACTGCGTCTGACGAAGGACGAATGGGTGAAGGCTCTGTACGGGCACGAGAATCCGCCATCGGCCCAGAACGTGATCGAAGGACGGCTCATCCAGATCGGGTTGCGCGCCCTCGAACTCGACAACAACGTGGTGATCGACTACGGCCTCTGGGGTCGAGACGAGCGCTCTGCTCTACGGCAGGCAGCAGCAGATCTCGGCGCGACGGTGGAGCTGCGCTACTTCGAACTCACCCCAGCCGAGCAGCGGAGACGACTTGATCTGCGCCAAGCCGAAGCGCCGCACACGACGTGGCCCATGTCCGAGGAGGAACTCGCCGAGTGGGCTGCCAACATCGACATCCCGACGCTAGGTGAACTCGACGGCAGTGAACCCATTGATGATCCACCGGCCGGATTCGCGACATGGGACCAGTGGCGCGGTCATCGCTGGCCACCGTCGGTCGTCTGACGCCTGCTCCTATCCGCGCGAAACGAACCGTCGTCGGCGACCATGATTGGGTGGAATACATTGGCCGTGCGCCGGCTCCGCCGCTCGATTGGTTCGTCGACGACATCTAACTGCCGCTCCGGATCCCTCGTCATCGGCAGGTAAACGTTCCGCCGATGACGTCGGCACACCTCTTCATCAATCGGCTGGGACAAGCGCAGAAACACCGAAGGAGAACCTGTGAGCACAGTGATCATGCACAACGTGGTGTCGGTCGATGGGTTCATCGCCGACGAGAACGACGATGTCGGGCCGCTGCACGACTGGTATTTCAGTGGGGACACCCCGATCATCGACGCCGCGATTGAGGAGGCCGGGGACTCGACGTTCGACCATTCCGGAGCGGGAAGCCGGTTCAAGGTTTCGAGGGTATCGGCGGACTACGTCCGGCCGATGTGGGCGGGGATCGGCGTCATCGTGATGGGCCGGCACCTGTTCGACCTGGTGAACGGCTGGGAGGGCCGCCCGCCCGCAGGCGACCACGTGGTCGTGGTGTCCCATCGGCCCAAGCCCGAGGGCTGGCACCCGGAAGCGTCCTACCATTTCGTAGGCGATGTGACCGCTGCCGTCGCCAAGGCAAAGGAGCTGGCAGGCGACCGAACGGTCGCCGTCGATGCCGGAAACGTCGGCGGCCAGATCCTCGCTGCCGGGCTGGTGGACGAGGTGGCGATGGACGTGGTACCGGTGATCTTCGGGTCGGGCAAGCGGTACTTCGGCAGCATCGAGGGCCAGCACCTGCTGGAAGACCCGCACGTGGTGATCCAGGGCGACAGGGTGCTGCACCTGCTGTTCAAGGTGAGCCGGTAGACCATAACCAGCCGCGATCTGCTCGCGCACGTGCTGTCCCTGCTAGATGCGAACAGCTACCTGAAACGATGGAAGTAAGGGTTCAATCGAAGTGCCGCAAGGACGGCCAAAGTTGGTCCCAGGACGTCAGCGGCCCGGTGCAGACGGCGACGGGCACGTCCTGCTCCTCGCTGTCGACGTCGCTGCCGTTGTCGAGGTGGGCGCGAACGGTGCAGGTCTTGAACAGGCCGCGCACCGTTTCGAACTGGTCTCCGACGATCACCACGCTGCTGGTTTTCGGTGGTGGAGTAGCAACGAAGTACAGCTGATTGTGCCCGGAATACGGGCGGGGCAGTCGGTCGGCCGGCCCGTACAGCGCGATCGCGCCGTACTCGCCGTAGTTGCCGGCGATGACGACGGTGCTGGGGTCCGCTGCGACGGCACCGCGGTACACCGCACCGATCTGGTTGACGTAGGTCGGCCAGCCGATCGAATCGGCGACCAGCTGATTCATCCCCGGAACCGGGGTGCTGCCCAGCACCGACAGCGGCAGCAGCGGCAACCCGATCACCGCTGACACCACCACGTTGACCGCGAACAGCGCAGCGGTCGTCCACCGCCGCCAGGCCCGATCCAGCCATTGGCCTACGGGAACGCAGCCGACAGCGAAGATCACGGTAAGCAGGCCCAGCGGATAGTAGATCTGGCCACCCCCGAGGAACGTCTCCAGTAGCAGCACCAGCAGCGCCGGGATCAGCAAACGCAGCGAACGCCACTCGGGGCGCCGCCACAGCGCCACCAGCCCAACCCCGCAGACGATGCTGGGTGGCGGCCCGAGGAGCAAGAACAGGTAGGGGCCGAGCTGGGCGCGGATGTCGTCGCCGTGCTTGTCGCCGAGCGCCCGCCCCATAGTGACCTGCGGCCAATGGTGCGTCGCCTGATAGATCAGGTTCGGCAGCGCGATCAGCACCGCGATGCCCGCGGCTATCCACAGCCATTTGGACCCGAACACCCGCCACGGCCCGACGGCCAGTAGACCGAGCAGCAGCGCGATCACCAACAGCGTGATCAGCAGTTTGTTGTAGGTTTCCAAGCCGACCAGGCCGCCGGCGGCCAGCCACCAGCGAGGGTTGCGCAGCAACGCCCGGATCACGAACAGACAGATCAACGGCCAGACGGCGAGATCGACGGTGCCGGTCAGCCACACATGCCCGAAGGCAAGCGGCAAAGCGGCGAAGCCATATCCCCAGGCGCACAACGTCTGTGCAGTACGCCCGCCGCCGAACTCGCAAGTGATCAGCACGACGACGGCGACGGCGGCAACGGCGAACAGCGTCGCCGGGATCCGCATCACCCACGGGCTGTCGGAAATGGCAGCACTGAGGCGGCCCAGCAGCGGCACGAATGGTGGCTGGTCGACGTACCCCCATGCCGGCGGCAGCACCCGGAAGTACAACTCGTCGCGATGGAATCCGTAGCCGCTGCTGGTGGCCGTCAGCAGCACGGCGAGGGTGGCCATCGCCGAGAAAACCGGAAGACGCGCCACTGGACTCCGACTGGATGACACCACGCCCAGGGTAGGGGACCGCTCCGGACGCACCTTCGTCAGCCGGTGAAACGAACCAGCGCGTCACCGTCGAGGCGGTAGGTGGTCCACTCGTTCTGGGCCACCGCTCCCACTGCCTCGTAGAACCCGATGGACGGGGTGTTCCAGTTCAGCACCCACCATTCGAGGCGTGTCCAACCGTTCTCGACCGCGATGCCGGCGAGGGAGGCGAGCAGTGCCTTGCCGATGCCGGATCCGCGGAGAGCGGCTTCCACGTACAGATCCTCGAGCCAGATGCCCTGCTGGCCGGTCCAGGTGGAGAACGTCAGGAACCACAACGCGATCCCGCCGACCCTGCCGTCCACCGTCGCGACCTGGCAGAAGGTCGATGGGTGCCCATGTTCGGGAAACAACACCCTGCGGAAATCGTCGAGCGTCGCGACCGCCGCGTCTGGTTCCTTCTCGTAGCGGGCCAGATCGCGGACGAGTCGGAGCACCTGCGGCAGATCGTCGGGAACGGCCGGCCTGATCGCGGACTGAGAGGTCATCGGTTTATCCTCCCAGTCGTCGGAACCTGCTGCCGAACAAGGATTCTCAGACGGTGACCGTAGTGGTCCGGATCGCCTCGGTTGCCGCTTTCCGCAGGGGCCCGCAGCTGGATCGCGACGATCCTCGATACCACCCTGGTGAGCGCCCAGATCACGAAGAACGGTGCGATCGCTGTCAGTTCGATCCTGTTGTCAACCCCACATCAACAATCTGTTCGCCAGGGCTGCTGCGCGCCCGCGCTCACGCCGTCAGCTACGCCTAACACGCGGGCTGGCGGGCCGTTTGACCCGTAGTTAGCTTCGTGACCCACAGTTCGCTTCGTGACCCATGGTTCGCTTCGGTAGGGGTTTCGGTAGGGGCATGGCGGCGGGGTCTCGTGGGCGTGTCTGTAAGAGCCTGAAATGTGGCCGCCAGTGAGCGTATTCGTTCAGCCGAGGCCCGTTCGGTCGATC
>JALYXB010000162.1 GCA_030947305.1 Actinomycetota bacterium
CAGGGTCGGGACCGAGCAAGTTGTGCGTCATCCCCCCATCCTGCCCGGTCCCGTTTTGGCGCCGACGGGCGCATCGGGGTCGGTTAATGACATCGGTCGCTGTGCTCGCCTGGGTGAGCGATCAGCCAAATTGTGCGGCCAATCGCGCTTCCACCGCCCGGTATTGCTCGCCGGCCTGCGCCACCAACGCGGCAAGATTCTTCAACGCCAGCTGCCGGTCGTCCGCCGCCTTCGTCCAGCGCACCTTGAGCGCCCGGTAGGCCATCAATGCAGCCGAGTTCATGTCCGCCGTCCCGCCGACCACCTGCTCGAGTTCGGCGAGGTGTCCCTCGATGCGATTCCAGGTAGCTGCCAGCCCGTCGTGCCCCTGCGCCAGCGCCGCGTAGCGAACATGGATGGACGTCACCACGCACCTCCGGCAACGGCCTCGGCCAGCTGCGCCTCTGCTTTGGCGTATTCGTGACCGGAATTGGTCAGCGAGGTGCCGTGGCTCAACAGCGCATCCTTGATGACCGTCGCCTGATCCAGCTGCCCCAGCATCGCCGTCGCGAAGCGCGGTGCAGCCGTCGTCGACGACCACCCCGACCTGATCTCGTCCAACATGCTGTGCATGGCGGTGATCTCCTTCGCCAGCGCGTCGCCGACCGTCGTCACCCCGCTACCGGCGCTGACGATGCGCTCCGTCGTGACGGTGAATCCCTCCATCGCTGCCCCCTGCTTTCTTTGCTCTGTCCGCCGTGTCGGCGTCCACCGGCCAGGTGCCGGCATGCCACGATGCTGCAGCTCGATGCCGGACGCGTCTACCGACCGGCCCTGGAAATGTTGACAACTGCAGGTGTGTGGACAACCGACTTACGGCAAAGATTGTTCACGGCACGCGACATTAGGAGCCTTGCGGCTCGGCCAGCAGCTGTTCCAAGGACCCGAACACGTGCTGCCACCCCAGCAGATAGTTGTCGGCCGGCTCTCGGCCGGTCCACTGCCCGGTGTGCAACAGGTCCACCCTGGTGCCGCCGTCAACGGGCACGAACTGCACCTCGACGTGCTCGGTGAGATCGCCGTCAACCCCGTCGTAGACCCAGATCCAGCTGAACACCAACCGCTGCAACGGGACGATCTCCAGATACTCGCCGTGCACGCCGATCCCCTGTGGCTCTGCGGTGATCCGGTAGCTGCCGCCCACCCGTAGGTCCACCGTGTAGGTGGTGGTCGGCCAGCCGTTCCACCACCAGTCGGCCAGCCCGGCTTCCGTCGTCCAGGCCTGCCACAGCCGCTCGGGGCCGGCCTTGAAGGTGTGCTGGTGGTTCAACGCATAGTCCGTCATTCGTCCTCCACAGCGTGAGCGAGCGCGTCGAACTGGTTGCTCCAGAACGACTTTCGGGTGGCGATCCAGTCCTCGAGGTCGTCGAGGCCGTCCGGTCGCAGGGTGTTCGTGACGGTGCGGCCGATCTTCGTCGACTCGATCAGGCCGGCTGCGCGCAGCAGCGCGAGTTGCTTGTGGGCGGCCGGCAGCCCAACGCCGAGTAGCTCCGCCAGCTCGCTGCTGGTGGCCGAGCCATTCGACAGTCGGGTGACAACGGCCCGCCGGCCGCTGTTCGCCAGCGCATGTGCCACCAGGTCCACTGAGTCGACGCGATCGGAATACTTCATCATATGGTAAAGCGTAGCGGAAATTGCTTCAGCCCGACTGCAAGCAGTCGAAGTACGCGGTGCACGAGCCTTCTTGACCGGCCGGAGCCTCGAGGTTCATGATTGTGCTATGACATTAGATTACTGGGTTCCCAGGTGATTGACTTCCGGGTTGATCAAGCCTCCGGGGTGCCGCCGTATCTGCAGCTGGCCCGGCAGGTGCGGCACGCTGTCCGGTTCGCCCTGGTCGTACCAGGGGATCAACTTCCCACGGTGCGTGAGGTGGTGGCCGCGGTGGCGATCAACCCCAACACGGTGCTCAAGGCGTATCGGGAGTTGGAGCGGGAGGGGCTGATCGCCAGCCGGCCGGGCCTTGGCACGTTCGTGTTGACCAGTTTGCCCGGTCCGTCGCCGCGGACCGTGGTCGCGTTGCGCCGCTCTTTGGACCGGTGGGTGACCCAAGCCCGCACTGAGGGTTTGGACGCGGAGGCCATTGTGTCGTTCGTTGATGACGCGCTGGCCCAGGGCGCTGTGGAGCACACCGGATGACCGCCGCCCTGCAGACCGCGGGCCTTGGCAGGCGCTATTCCGGCGGCTGGGCGCTGCGGGAGTGTTCGGTACGGATCGCCAACGGGCAGGTCGCCGGTCTGGTCGGCGCCAATGGTGCCGGTAAGACCACCCTGCTTTTACTGGCGATGGGACTGCTGGAGCCGACCGCCGGCGAGGTTCGGGTGTTGGGGCTGTCGCCGCTCGGCCAGCAGCAGCGACTGCTGCCGCGGGTCGGGTTCGTGGCGCAGGACCATCCGCTATACCCAGGGTTCCGGGTCCGGGAGCTCCTGGAGCTCGGGCGTCGGCTCAACGGCGACCGATTCGACACCACCGTGGCGCTGCACCGACTCCGGGATGCTGACATCCCGCTCGGGCGGCGGGCCGGGAAGCTGTCCGGTGGTCAGCAGGCCCAGGTCGCCCTCGCCCTGGCGCTGGCCAAACGCCCGGAGCTGCTGATCCTGGACGAGCCAGTGGCCAGCCTGGACCCGCTGGCCCGCCGCGCTTTCCTGCAGGTCCTGATGGAGGCTGTCGCCACCGACGGCATGGCCGTGCTGCTGTCCTCGCACCTGGTGTCCGATCTGGAACGGGTCTGTGACGAGCTGATCGTGCTGGCTCACGGCCGGGTCCAGCTGGCCGGGCCGATTGGGCATCTGCAGGCCGAGCACCATCTGCTGACCGGACCCAGCGCCGGCGCCAACCTAATAGCGCGGGCAGTGCCGGTGATCCAAGCACACCACACCGGGCGGCAGTCCACCCTGCTGATCCGCGGCGACGTCCAGCTGCTTGACCCGGCGTGGCGCCACCAACCCATCGGCCTGGAAGAAATCGTGCTGGCCTACATGCACCAACAGCCAGCACTAGCGCGGCCGGCCGAACCGAGCGAACAGCCACAATGATCTGGCTCAGCTGGCGGCAACACCGCTCCTATTTGCTGTACACCGCGGTGACGCTGGCCGCTTTGAGCGCCGTATTGATCCCCGCCGGTCTTCACCTGCACGCCATGTTCGACCAGTCCGTCGGGGGCTGCCTCGGACGCACCAGTCCTCACTGCGATCAGGCCATCAGCGAGTTCATCAGCAGCTATCAGCAGGTGGCCGACCCGCTGCTCTACCTCAACCTGCTTCCCGCCATGGTCGGAGTCTTCGTCGGCGCGCCGCTGCTCGCCCGGGAGATCGAACGCGGCACCCACCGACTGGCCTGGACCCAAAGCATCACCCGCACCCGGTGGCTGATCATCAAACTCACCATGCTGGTGGCGGCAACCGCCGTCTTCGCGGTGCCGTTTACCCTCCTGATGAACTGGTGGGTTCGTCCCGGGCTCGTCCTGTTCGGCCCGCTGCAGGCCGGCACCTTCGACTACCTCGGTTTGATGCCCGCCTCCCACGCGATGTTCGGTTTCGCCCTCGGCGCGGTCTGCGGCGCCCTCATCGCCCGCACCGTACCCGCCATGGGCGCCACCCTATTCGGCTACCTCGCCGTCTTCGTCACCTTCCACAGCTGGCTGCGGCAGCACTACCTCACCCCGCTGGTCCGGCTCCGCGAGTTCGGCACACCCCCGGGTCTGCGGGGAACCGACTGGCAACTCGACAACTCCACCCTGGTCGACCGCAACGGAACCGTCCTGCCCACCTCCCAGATTCAGCAGCTCTGCCCCAGCAACGACACCAGCGCTTTCACAGCCTGCCTGCACAGCAACAACATCCTGCAACGCCAGACATACCAACCGGCCAGTCGGTACTGGCCCTTCCAAGAAATCGAACTCGCCGTCTTCGTCACCCTCACCGTCGCATTGATCGCACTCACCTTCTGGTGGGTCCGAACCCGAATCAGATGAAACGGCTCTCGACGACCTCAGCACCAGGTCTGACGGCCACCCCTGAACCGCCGGTCCGGCCCGAAGGAGGCGGTCAGGCCGGCGCCAGGAAGGCAGCAAGGGCAGCGACGTACATCGGCTGGTCATCAACGCCGGCCACCTCACGCGCTGAGTGCATGGACAACATCGGTGCACCGAAATCCACTGTGACGGCCCCGGTGCCGGCAGCCGTCATCGGCCCGACCGTCGACCCGCACGGCAGATCCGACCGGCTGACGAACCTCTGCATCGGTACTCCTGCCTGCTCACAGGCGAGAACGAACGCCGCAACTCCGATCGCGTCGGTGGCGTACCGGCCATTGTTGTTGATCTTCAGCACCGGGCCGCCGTTCACGGCGATCGGGTGCTCCGGCTCGTGCCGATCCGGATAGTTCGGATGGATTGCGTGCGCCATGTCGCCGGAGGTGATCACCGTGCCGGCCAGCGCCCGCAGGTAATCCTCGCGGTCACCGCCGGCCGCCGTCACGATCCGTTCCAGCACCGACGGCAGCAGGGTCGATGCCGCGCCGGCGGCGGTCTCGCTACCAACCTCTTCGTGGTCGAAAAGCACGATCACCCTGGTGAGATCGCCGTCGGCTGCCACTGAATCGTCGGAATCGAGCAGGGCCCGAACCGCCGCGAAGCAGGTGGCCAGGTTGTCCAACCGGCCGGAAGCCAGCAGGTCGCGATCACGGCCGATGCGACGAGCCGGGGTCAACTCGACCGTCATCAGATCCCAGCCGAGCACCTCGTCGGCATCGGCACCGACCTGCTCGCCGAGGTAACCGCGGAAATCCCCCGGCGTGTTGCCCAGGCCCCAATGCGGCGCCAGGTGCTGCTGGTGATTGAGCCGCAGACCGTCCTGGTTCACCTCCCGATGCAGATGTATGGCCAACTGCGACACCCGCAGGATCGGATCGGTGATGTGGACCAGCTCGGTCCTGCTGCCGGCGCCGTCCCGCACCGCCACCCTGCCTGCCAGCCCGAGGTCGCGATCCAGCCAGGAGTTCAGCAACGGCCCGCCGTACGGTTCCACCCCGAGCAGCTGCCAACCAGCCCGCGCCAAGTCCGGTTGCGGCTTGATCCGCAGGTTCGGGCTGTCGGTGTGAGCCCCGACCACCCGGAACCGGCCGGCGCCGGCCGCCGAGTTCCAGGCGATCAACGAACCGCCGCGGATCAGGTAGTACCTGCCCCGTTCGGTCGGGAAGCGGTCCGCCTCTGGCACGGGTGTGTAACCGGCGGCGGTCAGCAGGGCGGCCGCTTGCTCGCAGGCATGGAACGGCGTCGGTGACGCATCGAGGTAGCTACTGAGGGCGGCGACGGTCTGATCGGTGACGGATTCGGTAGCTGCGCCGGAATCGGTGTGCTGAGCCATGATCGGCAACCTTTCCACAGGACTCTGGCTGCTGTCAGCCGTGTTCCACGGCGATCAACCGTCAAACCCGATCGGGGGCAAAACCCTGCGAGTCCCTCGATCACCAGCGGATGCTCGCCGCGCTCAATCCAGGCGGTCGAAGACGAAGCGCAGGCAGTCGGTTGCCGCGGGTCAAGTCTCGAGGTGGGCTGCGAGGAGGGTTCATCCTTCGTAATGGTGCTACCACGAGCCCCGGCGTGGGCCAAAGCTGTACAAGCAGCCGCCGGGGATGGGCACCATGTCGAAGGACCGGGTCTCGTACTCTTCCCATTCCTCTTCCAGCACTGGTTCGCGGTTGATGGCACGCCGAACTGGTACGGGCAGCGGAGCAGGCGGCATGGGCGGCGGCGGGGAGGGTGCCAGCCGCGCGCGGGTTTCGGTCACGATGGTGGAACGGCGGGTGAGGCTGGCGCCGCAGGCGGAGCAGGTACGCACGCCGTGGTTCACCGTCTCGCACACTCCGCATCGCCAGGTGGTGTTCATCAGGGTCGGCGCCTTTCCAGCTTTGCCAGCAACTTGCCCACCAACGCGCCCAGCGGCGAGCCTGCTGGTCCGGGTTCAACCGTGGTGGCAGCCGGCGCCGGAGTGCCGGCGCCATCGGCAATCCGCAGACCCTTGCCGCGCAGCGTCGACCCGGCGTGCCGGCCTTGGGCACTGGCAGCCCGCGGTGCCTTGCCCGTGGTCGCTGGGGTGCTGGCGCGGTGTCCCATCAGGGTGGTGTGCACCTCATCGATCCTTGGCCGGGCGCCGGGGTCGGCGAGCAACATCCGGTCCACCAGTTCCGGGACGGGGGTCGGTAGCCCTGTCGGTGGCACCCGAAGTCGGTTGCCGTTCAGAACGGCAACTGCCGGTTCGTGGTGAGCGGGGTCGAAGGAGGGCAGCGAACCGGTGAGATACTCGGCATAGATCAGGCCCAGCGCAAAGATGTCGGACGCCTCGGTGAGCTCGGATCCATTATCGGCGCCCTGGATGTAGCGGACCAGCTCCGGCGAGTAGTAGTTCATGGTCCCGACAATTTCGTCTGCCGGAGGCGGGCTCCCCACCACATATGAGTTGTCGAAGTCGATCAGTTTGGTGGTGTAACCCAGCTCGGTGCGCTTGATCAGCACGTTGCTCGGTTTGAGGTCGCTGTGCACGATATGCAAGTCATGCAGGATCTTCAGGCTGTGAGCGACGGTCTTCAGCAACACCAATCTAGTGGGGAAATCCAGTCTGGCAACGTCTTTGGCCTCGAGTCCGGCCGGGTCTACCTTTTCGGTGACCTTGTAGTACTTCGCGCCCTGCCGGAAGAAATCGATGGTGGTGATCAGGTTTCCGCCGTAGCGGGTGACGGGGGCAAGGGCCACCTGCATCCCGCGGTGATGCGCCTCGAAAGCGGCGCAGCGCGTTCGCTTGCGCGCCTTGGTCGTCGCGCTGCCCGGCGCATCCTCGTCTGGGTAAGTCGGACTGAGGAACCGTTTGATGAAGAACTCTCGGCCGTCCCGCTGGGCGAAGGTCCATTCGCTGAGCCCGGCCCCCACCACCCGGAAGTCTTCCATCAGCGTGTAACCGCCGACGACGTCTCCCGCCTTCATGACGGCCCCGCCACCGGTGTCGGCGGGGCGAGGTAGCGCAGATAATCCACCTTGTAGTCGGCCCACAGCTCGGCGGTGTGCTCGCTTTGGCGTTCCCGCAGCGTCTCGAGTTCTGCTTGCCGCTGGTCGACCTCCGTAGTCAGCTCGTCGAGCGGCGTCACCCACCGATTCGCGAGCGTGGTCAGGCGGTCGGCGAACAGTGTTCGGAAGCCGTCATGGTCGGCGCCGGCGCCGAGTAGGGCCATGGATGCATCGTCTCCGGTGATCGCGGTGATCTGTTCCTGCACCGCATTGGACCAGCTCTGGGTGTCCGGGGTGTCCAGCAGTGTCGCCAGGATCAAGTGCTCGAAATGCATCGGCGAGCGGAAGTATCCGAAGCAACCGTCCGTCGCTGCGACCAGCAGGAACGGCGCGCTCAGCTCAACGGTTCGGTAATGAATCTCGAAGGGGGTGTCGGCGGACATCGCATTGCTGACAACGGAATCATCCCGGAGGTTCGCCAGGGCATCACCCTGGTCACGGATGTCGTCGATGGTGAGTTGGTGGGCGCCGCGGGTTGGATCCAGGGCGTAGACACGAGAGTCGCCGGCCCACCACA
Organism: Actinomycetota bacterium; assembly: GCA_030947305.1. Taxonomy (GTDB): domain Bacteria; phylum Actinomycetota; class Actinomycetes; order Mycobacteriales; family Nakamurellaceae; genus Nakamurella. Next base: position 7,617 of record JALYXB010000162.1, read on the forward strand.
AGTGGCATGTCCAGGTCGCGTCATCGGGCTCACGGCGCTGCACCGCTGCCAGCGCCATCGTCGTCGGAAGGGCGCGCAGGAGCTTGGAACGCAGACCGCTCCGTGGTGCGTGCAACTCGGCCAACCTGGCAGCCAGCGCCACTTCGACGCAGCGTCGCAAGTCTTCGGCGGCCGCCGGCCCGTCCAGCTGATCCCCGACGTTCAAGACTTCGCTCATTCGCTGCTCGACCACCTCCCGCGCGACCCGTGAGCCCAGGAACGCCCCGGTGCGCGGACCGTCCGGTGTTTGGTAGACCGTGCCGCCGGCTCCTCCCATCCCGTCGAACACTGCAACGAGGCCCATCTCGTCCCGACCGGTACCCAGGATCGGATCGGAGTCCTCGCCGTGCCCGGCGATCTTTGCGAGGTTGAACCCGAACGAGACGGTCCACGTGGGAGCCGCTGACTCCGGCGCCGTAGCGAGGTCAGCCTCCGGCAGCACGTCACCCTCCGGCGGTACGACGACCGGCGGCGGCCCATCCACCGCGCCCGATGCCTTCACGGATGTCAGGGGCGCCACCGCCACCGGAGCTACCTCTGCTTCGGCGGCTGGGTCCGCCGTGGACTGCTGCTCCGACACCGCCGGCTGCGCTGCTGCAGCAGCCGACTCGGCATCGGGCCGTTGGTCCGGCGGCGTCGGTTCGCCGGATTCGAGGGTGTGGCTCACACCGAATTGCCGATGGAGTCGACGATGGTGCCGTAGTCGATCTCCGACAAGCCGCTGCCTGCCTGCGACGGGTGGTGGACGACGTTCTCCCAGTTGGCGGAGATATCACTCCAGCCCGGGCCGTCGGGGGCGAACAGGATGAGCCGCTTGCTACTCGTCCCGACCGGCCCTTGCGGATCCTCCCACAGATCTGTCAGAGCGCTGAAGTTGCTGGGGACAGAGCTGGCGAGATCGGGGGGAAGCTCAGCGAAGTTCAGCGGGTGGGCCGGCGCGTCGGTCCACACCACGATCACCTGGCGGCGCCGGTCGCCGTGCGAGGTCCACGGCGAGTTGATTGCCAGCGACAACGCTTCCAGCCCTGACTCGGCAGCGTCACCGCCGCCCTCGGCGACTAGGCCGCTGACGAATGCAGCGAACGCGGTCTGCTCATCAGGGAGCGGGAAGAACGAGGACTCCTGGAGGGCAGTCGAGGCTTCCGAGGTGAAGTCGCGGAACGCGATCACCCGCACCCGCAGAGCGTTCACGTTCTTACCCTTGGCGGTGAGATTTGTTTGCACGTCTTCGTAAAAACGCAAGGCGTTGGTCTTCACCGCGTCGATGATCGGCGTCATGCTGCCCGTGACGTCGATGCAGAACACGATGTCGACTGCATAGCTCAAACCCCGCGCTGTAGGCGGAACGGCTACTGGCGGTGCAGCAGATAACGAGGGGCCAGGGCTGGACGGCTCAGAGGCAGCCGCCGGCGGCTCGCCAGGGGAAGACGTCGGCACGGTATCCACCGAGGCGGGCCGGTCCGTCGACTCGGGGTCGGCGTCGGCATCGGAGCCGGACTCCCCGGGCGCCTGGTCGCTGTTGCATCCTCGGCGTCGCCGGTATCCGTAGCTGTGTCGGCGTCCAGCCCCGGAGGCGGTTCGGCGGTTTCGCCGCGAGAATTCGGATTCAACTCGTCCGGCATGGCACTCCTCAAGGGCTCGTGGCATGTGACGGATCGGCCCGATCAAACGGATCGACCGTCTCATAGCGCCTCACTGACGCTTGTCGGTGAAACGCTACGGCACTTCGGGCCGGTGCAGCTGCCGGCTACGGCGTTGATGACGCGGCATGAGCCAGTCGGCAATGATGAGGCGGGCGCCCGATAGGCGGTAGTGCCCTGCCGGGAAGTCGGACGTCGCCGGTGGTTCGCAACGCTCCCGATCGGCGCGAACCACCAGCCGGGTGCGGTCTGTGTGAAGTCCGACCGTCTACTGTTCGGTCATCAGCGGACAGCATCCTGCGCCACAGGCACCGCCTAGCCGGCCGTCGCCGGATGTGCCACGGCCAATCCAGTCGGCGCGCTGCGTCGTACCAACATCATGAAGACCAGTAACCGCAGCTACGCAATGGCGATGCTGGCGGGGCTGGCGATCATCGGTGCCGCCACAGCTGGCGTCAGCATTGCCCAGTCGCATCAGGCAACCGCTGCGGCCGAAGTTCCTGCGGCACCAGCAGTTTCGCCCGCCCAGCCAAGCAGTGATCCCGGTGCCACCGGCGCCCCATCGATATCTCGGGGCAGTACGAGTGCTGGCCCTGATGCTGCATCGCCGCCCGCCGGCGGCACCCCGTCGGCAGCCGCGTTGCCCAGCAGCGCGGCAGCTCCACCCGAGACGGCGTCGGCCGGCACACCGAGCGTTACCACTGCTGCCGGTTCCCCGACGCGTGGGACGACCGCGAAGACCCCAGCCACCGTCATCGGCGCGCCGGTCAGCACTCCACCGGCCACCAGCAGCGCCCCGGCCAGGCCGGCGGCCCGCCTGTTCAAGGACGGCCAGTACTCGGCTACCGGAACGTACAACAGCCCAGGCGGCATCCAACACCTCGGCGTCACCATCACGGTGGCCGCGGACACGGTGACGGCGGCCAAGCTGGACCTGCTCGGCGACGCAGGCGTCGCGCACAGCTACCAGACACTGTTCGCCTCCGGCTATTCGGCGCAGGTTATCGGCAAGAAGATCACCTCGATCAAGCTCGGCGCGGTTGCTGGGTCGTCGTTGACCGGGATCGGATTCAACATGGCGCTGCAGCAGATCGAGTCGCAGGCTCATGCCTAGCCAAGTGTTCGAGGCGATCGGTACTCGGTGGACGATCACCACCGACCCTCAGCTCACTGCATCCACCGCTGCCTCGCTGGAGTCAAGGGCAGCGAAGTTCGATTTTTCCTACTCACGGTTCCGATCGGACTCACTGGTCTGCCAGGTCGCCGAGCGGGCCGGCAGCTACCAATTCCCGTCGGACGCCACGCCGCTGTTCTCGTTGTACCGCAGGCTGTATCGAGCAACCGACGGCGCGGTCAGCCCGCTAGTAGGCAGGGCCCTTGAGCATCTCGGCTATGACGCCGGCTACTCGTTGCATCGCCGGTCCGGCGCCGTCACCGTTCCCGCCTGGGACGATGTTCTGTCCGTCGAGGGAAGCGTGCTGACCACAACCGCCCCGGTCCTGCTGGACGTCGGTGCCGCCGGAAAGGGTTACCTGGTGGACCTTCTCGCCGACATCTTGCACGCCGATGGCATCACCGACTACCTGATCGATGGCAGTGGCGATCTCGCCCAGCACGGCAAGGATGTGTGCCCGGTCGGCCTAGAGCACCCGCTGGATCCCACCATGGTGATCGGCGTGGCGAATCTGCACAATGCCGCCCTCTGCGCATCGGCCACCAATCGCCGGCGCTGGGGCGAGAACCTGCACCACATCATCGATCCGGCGACGGCGGAGCCGACCGTCGGCGTGCTGGCCAGCTGGGTGGTCGCCGACACCGCGGTGGTCGCCGATGGACTGGCCACCGCCCTGTTCCTGGCCGAGCCGGCCACACTCGCCGACCACTTCGATTTCAGCTATGTCCGGATGCTCGCCTCAGGAGCGGTGGAGTACTCGACCAACTTCCCGGGGGAGATCTTCAGATGAGATCACGACTGGACTCACTACTCGGTCGCGTCACCATGTACCGACTGGTGGTGTACTGCCTGACCATGCTGGCCGTCCTAGCGGTCATCTTCGGTTTCACCGGCGCGGTGGCTTTTGCCCCGAGGGCGATGCTGACGACGCTGGTGGTGCTGCTGGTGGTCGGCTATCTGGGTAATCGACTGTTCGCCATGCTGTTCAGGGTGACGCCGCATTCAGAGTCGTCGGTGATCACTGCGCTGCTGCTGTTCTTCATTCTGCAGCCGACCACGAGTCCGACCACGTTGCTGCAGATCGGGCTGGCCGCCCTGTTCGCGTCCGGGTCCAAGTACGTCTTGGCGATCCGCGGCCGGCACATCTTCAACCCGGCGGCCGTCGGGGCAGTCTGGTTGACGATCTTCCACTTCTTCCTGGCGCTGTGGTGGGTGGGTAGCCCTATCCTGGTCGGCTTCACCGCGGTGCTGGCGCTGCTGGTGATGTACCGCACTCGCCGGGTACCGCTCGGCGCACTGTTCGTAGTGTTGGCGGCCACCATCATGGTGAGTCGAAACCTGATGGACGGCAGCACCTTCGCCGATTCCCTGAAGTACGTCCTCAGCCAGACTCCGCTGGTCTTCCTGGCCGGCTTCATGCTCACCGAACCGCTGACATTGCCGCCCGCCCGCTGGCAGCAGCTGTCCGTCGCTGCCGTCGTCGCGGTCCTGTTCGCCATTCCGATCACCATCGGCAGCTTCCCCTTCGGCCCGGAAACCGCGCTGATCATCGGAAACGCGGTGGCCTTCCTGTTCGGACAGCGCCGCGGCATCGAGCTGGCAATGACGGCCAAAAGGGCACTCACCCCGTCCAGCATGGAGTTCGTTTTCCGGCCGACGCGTGCACTGGCGTTCACCCCCGGCCAATACCTGGAGCTGACGGTTCCGCACCACTCGATGGACTCCCGCGGAGCTCGAAGGGCGTTCAGCATCGCGTCGGCACCCGCAGACGCCGATGCGGTCAAGATCGGCATCAAGATTGCCGCCGATAAGGGCAGCACCTTCAAACGCGCGCTGTGCGAACTGACCGTCGGAGATACCGTCCGCGCCACCGGGATCGCCGGCGACTTCCACCTGCCCAAGGATCCCGACAAACCGCTACTACTGGTGGCGGGCGGAATCGGCATCACCCCGTTCGCCAGCCAGCTGGCGGCCCTCGATCCCGATCACCACCGCGACATCGTCGTCGTCTACGTGTGCAGTCATCCGGATGAGGTCGCCTACACCGACACCCTGCGGCGGTCGGGAGCGCGGGTGATCGTGGTCTCGAAGACCGCAGCGGCTTCTCTCCCGACGTCGTTCCAGAATCTCACCGCTGCCCGGCTCGGCGCGGCCGAGCTGCAGGCGGCGGTCCCGGATATCCGACGCCGGCACGTCTACATTTCCGGCCCGCCCGCCCTAGTCGATGACATCGGAGGGATCGTCAGGAAACTCAGGGTCAAGAGCATCAAGAAGGACTACTTCTCGGGCTACTGACCCTCGCTTCGCCCGGTGCCACCGGCGCGGAACCGCCCCGCCACGATCGAATCGTGACGGGGCGGTTGCCGGCCCGCATGCCGGGCTGCGCTACTTCCGCGCCCAGGCCGCATCCCAGGTGGCCTTGTCGACCTTGCCGGTCAGCGGCAGGTGATCCTTGGCCTGCAATGAAGCGACGGCGGTTCTGGTGTGAGAACCGAAGAAGCCGGTGCCGGTCAATCCGTAGGCGGCGCCGAGCTGCCGCTGGAAGCACTGCAGATCGCGGTATGTCTGGCCGGCAACCATCACGGTGCCGCCCCAGGCCAGCGGCGTCCTAGAACCTACGCGACAGCTGGCGTCGGTTGCCGGCACGTACTTCGCCGGGCGCTTTGCGACCGGAGCCTTCGCCTTCGCCGCAGTCTTCTTGTAGGCGGGATTCCAGGCAGCAGCCCAGGTCGCCGCATTGATGGCGCCGGGCGAAGAGATCCCCGCCTTCTTCTGCAGGGCGGCCACCGCAACCTTCGTCTTGTCACCGAACCAACCGGTGCCCTCGAACGAGCCGTAACCCATTGCCGTCAGCCGCTTTTGCCACTGCTTGAGCGACGCCGAATAGTCACCGAACTTCAACGTGCCAGGGAACGCAGGATGACCGGGCTTGCTGACCGGCGGTGGTGTGGGCTTCGGTTTCGGTGCCGGCGTGCTGCCACCGCCGCCACCGGCGCCCGCGACGGGCTTCACGCCGCTCCCACCGTCGGAATCGTTGGTCAGGCCGACCAGTCCGGCACAGATCCATGGCGCCCAGCCGCGCATCCGATACAGGTACAGCGCACGGTAATCCTGCTCTGCCTTGCTTGCCTGGTCGGGTCGTCCGGAGCCGCCCACCGACTTCCAAGTAGCCAGGTCGAACTGATACGCCCCGTAATAGTTGTTGCCACTGTTCATGGTGTAGTCGTTGCTGGACTCGCACAGCCGTAGCTGTTGCCAGTCGTTGGCGGACGGATCAGCAAATGCGTTGCCTGCGGCACCGAAGATCAGGGTGCCTGCGGCCACCGCAACTGCCGCCAGAAGAGTCGTTGCACGGCGCACGGCCGATCCTCTCGGGGCCGCACGACGAGTTCAAACGCGGATCGGCCGAGGCCGGCCGCGATGCACGGTGTCCTTCCCCTAGCTCGACACAGTGCGAACTCGCCCCCACTCGACCTCCGGTGCGTTGTCCGCGAGTCTTGCGCCCGCGGAATGTCGGGACCGACGAGTCGTGTAGTGGGGAGCCACGGCCGACGGCGGGTCCTCATCCTCCGAGAACCCGCCCGACTGTAGAACACAATTCACATGAGTCACAAGACCCCCAGCAAACACAGTGTCCTCGTTGTTACCTTGCACCACTGCAGCGACACGCCGCACCATGGCGGAAATTAAATGACAACTGTGTGATTCGCCCCCGCCTTTCCCGGCTGTCGGGGCGGCTGGATACCTTGCTGGGATGACCAGGCGCGGCTGGATTTTGTTCGCAACGCTGAGCGTCGTCTGGGGCGTCCCCTACCTGCTGATCAGGGTTGCGGTCCACGATTACGACCCGGTGGTGGTGGCCGGCGGACGCACCCTGCTCGGTGCCCTGGTGCTGCTGCCGATCGCGATCAAGCGCGGGGTGCTGGCGCCGATCTTCCGCCGCTGGCGGGTGTTGGTGCTCTATACCGTGGTGGAGATCATCGGCCCGTGGTGGCTGCTGGGCTGGGGCGAAACCAAGCTGACCAGCTCGACGGCTGGACTGCTGATCGCCGTGGTGCCACTGATCGCGGCCGTGCTGCTCACCAGGCTGGGCCACGATTCGCTCGATGGCCGTCGCATCCTCGGGCTGCTGATCGGCTTCGCCGGGGTGGGCACCCTTGTCGGTCTCGACATCCACCTGGACAATCTCGCTGCCGTCGGTGCAGTGCTGCTCACCGCCATCGGCTACGCCGGCGGTGCGATCATCATCAACCGCTACCTCGGCGATCTGCCGACGCTGGGCGTCGTTACCGCGTCCCTCGCGTTGGCGGCCCTGGTCTATCTACCCTTCGCGATCCTGCGCCGGCCAACGGTGCTCACCGCTGGTGGCAGTTGGTCGGTGATCGGACTGGCACTCATCTGCACCGTCGGCGCCTTCCTGTTGCTATTCGCATTGGTGGCCGAGGTGGGGGCGGCAAGGGCGACCGTCATCACCTACGTCAACCCGGCGGTGGCGATCATGCTGGGCATCCTGATCTTGGGCGAGCCGTTCACCATCGGGGTAGCCATCGGTTTCCCGCTCGTCATCGCCGGCGCAATCCTCGCGACCGGAAGAGCCAGGCTGCGGCCAGACCACACGGCTGAGCCTGCCCGTCCAGCCGGGCACGCAGACCCCGCCGTGCCGACCGGGCCGCCCATCCCCGACTTCACCCCTGGGACGCCGTCCACTCCTTGACCCCCTGCTCTGCTTCGGCTGGCCGAACCCCCACGACACCCGGCGGCGCGAGATCGTGCAGGACCGGCTGGTGCCGCTGGCCGGGGAGCCGAGCCTCGCTCGTCGAGCCGATCTACCGCGTGATGCCAGAATGGCTTGCATTGGCACCATATTGGTGCCATAGTGGTGCCATGGAGCTCAGCACGTACGTAGATTCACTGCGGGAGGATTTGGCAACCGCCGCCGAAGCGGGCGGAGCGGACGCCAGGGCATTGGCCGAACGGCTAACGGCACCACTCGCCTCAGCCATTCGGCTGACCTTGCTGGACGCACTCGGCGCCGCTGCCGCCGAGATCAGCAGGGACCTGGCTCCCGGCTCGGTCGACCTGCGGCTCCGCGGCCGCGAGCCGAGCTTCGTCGTCACTACTCCGCGGATGCCCGAACCACCGCTGCCGCCGCTTCCGGTCGCCGACATGGTGGTGCCGAGCGAAGACGAAGGAACCGTCGCCAGGATCAACCTGCGATTGGGCCAGGACCTCAAGGACAAGCTCGAGCGCGCCGCCAAGGACGCCGGCCTGTCAGTCAATGCCTGGCTGGTGCGGGCGGCGGCCGCCGCCCTTGCCGTTGCCGACCAAGACATCAGCACGGCCAACCGCGCACCGCGGAGCAGTCAGCGCTACTCCGGCTGGGTGCACTAGCAGTACACCACCACCCAACGACCAATTCTCGCGGCGCAGCTACCGCACCAACCCACGAAGGATTCATCATGCCCGTATTCGGGACACCAGAACCCATCTGGCTCACCATCGACATTCCCGTCGGCGACATCCGCCTGACCGCCAGCGACCGCGAAGACACCGTCGTCGAGGTGGCGCCCAGCGACAGCGCCAAGGTCGAGGACCGGCTGCAGGCCGAGCAGACGCGCGTCGAGTACGGCGACGGCCGGCTGCTGGTGAAGGCACCCCGACAGCGTGGACTCGGGCTCTTCAGCAAACCTGGATCGGTCGATGTGACGGTCTCGCTGCCTACCGAATCTCGGGTGGAGTGTGACGCCGCAGTGGCCGCCGTGCACGGCGCCGGGCGATTCGGCGCCTGCCGGGTTAAGTCCGCTACCGGGGACATCAGGTTCGATGAGGTGGGCACCGCTGATCTACACACCGCGGCCGGGTCCATCCTGATCGATCTGACAGCCGGTGACGCCGAGCTCACGTCGGGCTCTGGAAAGCTGCGGGTCAGCAGGATCGACGGCAGCGCGACCATCAAGAATTCCAACGGCGACTGCTGGGTCGGCGAGATCAGCGGGACGCTGCGGATGTCCTCTGGCAACGGCACCGTCGTGGTCGACCGGCCGGCCGGCGACGTCACGCTGGCATCCGGCAACGGCGACGTCAGGGTCGGCGATCTCACCAGCGGAGTCGCCTCGGCCAAGACCGGAATGGGCCGGATCGAGATCGGCATCCATGCAGGCACCGCAGCGCTGCTGGATCTACACACCTCGTTCGGCACCGTCCGGAACTCGCTGGAATCCACCGACGGCCCTCACGGGGCGGCCGAGACGGTCGAACTACATGCCCGCACCAGCTACGGCGACATCGTGATCCGTCGGGCCTAGCCCGCTCGCCAAATGACCGAATGGAGAACCATGACAACCACCAGCAGTCGGCCCGCTGTGTCGGTCACCGGCGTGAGGAAGTCGTACGGGGACGTGGTCGTGCTCGACGCCATCGACCTTAGCGTTGCCGAGGGCACCGTCTTCGCCTTGCTCGGCCCGAACGGAGCCGGCAAGACCACGATGGTGCAGATTTTGTCCACCTTGGTGACCGCCGATGCGGGCCGGCTGCAGGTGGCCGGACACAACATCGCCACCGCGGCCGACGCCGTCCGTGAGGCCATCGGCGTCACCGGCCAGTTCTCGGCCGTTGACAACCTGCTCACCGGTCAGGAGAACCTAGCGCTGATGGCCGACCTGCACCACCTGGCCAGGGCCGCGGGGCGGCGGCGAATCGCCGATCTGGTCCGACGCTTCGATCTTGGGGACGCGATCGGCAAGCCGGCGTCGACCTATTCCGGTGGAATG
>JALYXB010000164.1 GCA_030947305.1 Actinomycetota bacterium
CCTGTCAATGGCGCTTCCGATCGGGATGCTGGGCAGCACGGCCTTGTTGTCGGTGCCCAACGGCTACGCGAAGGACACTCTCGAGAAGGTCATTCGGGAGCCGATTACCACCGTGCTCACCACGCTGCTGCACAAGCAGATCAGCCTGGCGGTCACCGTCACCAGCGACGCGGTGGCCAGCAACGGGCATCCGGCAAAGCCATCACCGGTGGACAACAGTGCGTTCGAGAGCGCCCCAAACGCGTCAACCGGCTCAGCCGCGGGCAGCGTCAACGATGCCGTCAGCCCAAAGCCCGGTGACCCGGACGCGGACGGTGAGGACACCGTCGATGAAGAGGCAGAAGCGCTGGCTACCGTTACCGAGATCTGGCCGACCTACACCGGGCGTCGTGACCTGCCGCCGCCGAACCTTGGGCGGGCACGATTGAACGCGAAATACAACTTCGAGAGCTTCGTGATCGGTGCGTCCAACCGCTTCTCGCATGCCGCGGCGGTCGCGGTGGCAGAAGGACCTGGCCGGGCGTACAACCCGCTGTTCATCTGGGGCGATTCCGGTCTCGGCAAGACCCATCTGCTGCACGGCATCGGGTTGTACGCCCAGGGACTATTCAGTGGCATCCAGGTCCGCTATGTCTCCAGCGAGGAGTTCACCAACGACTTCATCAACTCGCTGCGTGACGACCGCAAGGTGGCCTTCCAGCGCCGGTACCGCGACATCGACGTGCTGTTGGTCGACGACATCCAGTTCCTGCAGGGGAAGGAATCCACCCAGGAAGAGTTCTTCCACACCTTCAACACGCTCTACAACGCGAACAAGCAGATCGTCATCACCTCGGACTCGCCTCCCAAAAGGCTGGAGACCCTGGAAGACCGGATGCGGACGCGGTTCGAGTGGGGCTTGATTACCGATATTCAGCCGCCAGAACTGGAAACCAGGATCGCCATCCTGCGAAAGAAGTGTGCGCAGGACGGCATCAAGGTGCCGGACGACGTGTTGGAGTTCATTGCCACCCACATCGAACGGAATATCCGCGAGTTGGAGGGCGCGTTGATCAGGGTGACGGCCTTTAGCTCGCTCAACAAGCAGCCGATCGACCTGGCACTGGCCCAGACCGTGCTGCGCGATCTGATTCGCGACGCCACCAGCAACGACATCGACGCCCCGACGATCATGGCGGTGACGGCGGAACTCTTCGAGCTGACGATGGACGAGATGTGCGGCGCCTCCAAGACCAGGGCCATTGCCCACACGAGACAGATCGCCATGTACCTGTGTCGTGAGCTGACGGATCTGACGTTGCCCAAGATCGGTCAATTGTTCGGTGGCCGTGACCACACCACCGTGATGCACGCCGACAAGAAGATCCGCGCCGAGATGAACGAGCGCCGACAGACCTACGACACCGTGCAGACACTCACTGCCCGAATCCGGGACCGGGTTCGCCGCTCCTAGCTCCCGACTGTTCCGGGCCCATACCTGCCCCATACCTGGCCTATACCTGGCCTATACCTGCCCAGCCCCGCCCAGGCCTGCCTTATCCCGGTGCTGGCCGTCATCCGGGCGGTCAACCCTTGTTGTCCCATGCCGTGCAGCGTCCGCGCAGAACACCTGCACGAACCCGCTGGCTGCGGCTTGACGCCCCAAAACAGCGGCAACCGGAAAGTTCACCCGTTCAGGTGACCCAGGCCACAGGATCTTTACACATCGTGTGGACAACTGTGTGGATAGCTGGGGACTACAGCAGGGCATGCACGTCGTACCCAGGCATCGGCGCCGCGCTCCACCTACTGACATGACTCCGACAAGTGGTGTCCCCAGGGTGTCCACCCCCACGCCACGCTGTCGGGTCAGCACGGATAGTCGCTGTCCACACAATCCACAGGACCTACTACTGCTACTGGTTTTATCTGTCTGAGAGAACTACTCAAGACCAGAGTTGGGGACAAAATGCGCCGTCGACCTCTCCGGGGTCGGCCCGGCGCCGCCCCCGCCCCGACCGCGGAACACCCCGGGGGTGACGGAAGCCTCCCGAGGCCTTACGGTGAACGCCCCGGCTGTAGTTCGTTGTAGCCCACGGTCGGGCCATCCTTGGTGACCGACATGCGTCACCCGGCGATGACCGGGAACGCCGATCATCTCCGAACCCGTTGCACCACACCGAGATCCGCCCGCCAGGAGGCACCAGAGATGAAGTTCCGCGTCGCTCGCGATGATCTCGCAGACGCCGTGGCCTGGGTGGCCAAGTCGCTGCCGGCCCGCCCACCGGCACCTGTCCTGGGTGGCATCCTGCTGACCATCGACGACGCAACCCCGCCGGTGCTGACGGTCGCCGGGTTCGATTACGAGGTCTCGACCAGGGCGCGGGTGTCAGTTGACGCCGAATCCGGTGGCCAGGTGCTGGTCAGTGGTCGGCTGCTGAGCGAGATCACCCGGTCGTTGCCGGCGAACAAGCCGGTCGACATCGCCGTTGACGGCTCGCGGGTCCGTATTCATGCCGGCTCAGCCAGGTTCACCCTGCCGACGATGCCGGTGGAGGACTACCCGGCTCTGCCGGAGATGCCGCCGACCTCCGGCACCGTCGATTCGACTACCCTCGCCGAAGCGGTGGCACAGACGGTGATCGCGGCTGGTCGGGACGATGCGCTGCCCATGACCACGGGCATCCGCATCGAGATCGAGGGCGAGACGCTGACGCTGGCGGCCACCGACCGGTTCCGGTTGGCCCTACGGACGCTGAGCTGGGTGCCGATCGGCCCCGAGCCGCTGTCCACCGCGGTGTTGGTTCCGGCCCGCACGTTGGCTGATGCGGCGAAGACCCTCGGCGGCAGCAAGGACGTGATGCTGTCGCTGGGCAACGGACTACTCGGCCTTGAGTCCGCCGGGCGGCGCACCACTGTGCGGCTGATGGATCTCGAGTTCGTCAAGTACCGCTCGCTGCTGCCCAACGAGTCGACCACCACCATCGATGTGCCCGTCTCCGATCTGGCGGATGCCATCAAGCGGGTGTCGCTGGTCACCGACCGCGGTCACCACCTGCGGCTGCAGGTGGGCGACGGTTTGCTGACGCTGACCGCCGGAGGTGACGACGAGGGCCGCGCCGAGGAGGATTTGCAGGTAGACGCCGACGGCGCCGAGCTGCTGATCGCGTTCAACCCCGGCTACCTGATCGACGGGCTCGGGGTGCTGCGCACCGAGACCGTACGGCTGGCGTTCACCACTCCCGGCCGGCCGGCTCTGCTGCTGCAGGTCGAGTCGACCAAGGTCAAGGGCAAGGGCAAGGAAGCTGCCGCCGAGCCTGCCGCTGAGGGTGTGGTCGACGAGTCCTACCGCTACCTGGTGATGCCGGCTCGCCTTCCCGGCTGACGAAACTTCGCCGCTACCCGCCGCACGGCGTGACCGGAAACAATCAATCGGCAGGCACCGCAGCCACACCGCAATGAGCACGATTCCGTAGCAATCAAGGAGGGCCATCATGCAGATCGGACTCATCGGCCTTGGCAAGATGGGCGCCAACATGGCCGAGCGGCTGCGCCGCGGCGGACATGAGGTGGTGGGTTACGACCGCGATCCCCAGTCCAAGCGTGATGTGGACTCGCTCGAGGGGCTGGTGGCTGCCCTTCAGGCGCCGCGCGCGGTGTGGGTGATGGTGCCGTCCGGAGACCCGACGCGGCAGACCATCGCGACCCTCGCCGAATCGCTGGAGCCCGGCGACATCATCGTCGACGGCGGCAACTCCCGCTACACCGACGATCAGCTGCACTTTGCCGAGCTGGCCAAGAAAGCCATCAAGTTTGTCGATTGCGGCGTGTCCGGTGGCGTATGGGGGCTGACCGAGGGCTACGCGCTGATGTGCGGCGGCGAGGACGACGCCGTCGCGGCGGTCCAGCCGGTCTTCGACACCCTCAAACCGGAGGGCGACTGCGGCTTCGTCCATGCCGGTTCCGCCGGTGCCGGGCACTTCGTCAAGATGGTTCACAACGGCATCGAGTACGGAATGATGCAGGCCTACGGCGAGGGTTACGAGCTGATCAAGAACGTCCCGATGGTCAAGGAACCGGAAGCCGTCTTCGCGTCCTGGAAGCAGGGCACGGTGATCCGGTCGTGGCTGCTTGACCTGATGGTGGATGCGTTGGCCAAGGATCCGGGGCTGGAACAGATCCGCGGTTACGCCCAGGATTCCGGCGAGGGTCGCTGGACCATCGAGGCGGCAATCGAACACGCCATTCCATTGCCGGTGATCACCGCGGCGCTGTTCGCCAGGTTCGCCTCCCGGCAGGACGAATCGCTGGCCATGAAGGTGGTGGCAGCCCTCCGCAACGAGTTCGGTGGACACGCCGTCGGCAAGGCCGGTTCAGCCGACGACGTTCCCGTTTCCTAGCTGCCCGGTCCTCCGGCGAGGATCAGCACTACCTACGAGGATCCAATTGATGACTTCTGTCTCATCAGTGACATTCGGTATCACGTTGATCCTCGCCAGTTCCTAGCGTGTCGGACGGTAGCCGCGTCATCGAGTTCGAGGAGGCCCGGCAGGTGCATGTCCGTCATCTCTCGGTCGGCGACTTCCGCTCGTGGGTGACGGCCGAGGTCCCGTTGCAGCCCGGCGTCAATGTGCTGATCGGCCGGAACGGGGTCGGTAAGACCAACCTGGTGGAGGCCATCGGCTATCTGGCCACCCTGTCCTCGCACCGGGTGGTCGCGGACGCGGCATTGATCCGTCGCGGCGCCGGCCAGGCGATTATCAGGGCGGCGGTGGTGTCCGACGGTAGGCAACTGCTGCTCGAGGTGGAGATCACCGCCGGCAAGGCCAATAGGGCCAGGATCAACCGGGCGCCGGTGACCAGGGCGCGCGACATCCTCGGGGTGCTACGCACCGTGCTGTTCGCGCCGGAGGACCTGTCCCTGGTTCGTGGCGACCCGTCGGAGCGGCGCAGGTTTCTCGACGAGGTGCTCACCATGCGGGCGCCGCGGATGGCAGCGGTGCGAACCGATTACGACCGGATCCTCAAGCAGCGCAACACTTTACTGAAGTCGGCACGGTCCGCGGGAGCCAGCCGGCGCGGCGGGGAGCCGACCACGCTGGAGGTATGGGATGAGCATCTGGCGGCCGCTGGTGCCGAGTTGATCCTCGCCCGGTGGGAGCTGGTGGAGGCAGTGCGGCCACATATCGTCGCCGCCTACGCCGACCTGGCGCCGGAGTCCGAGGCTGTCGACGTCGTCTACCTCTCTTCGGTGTTGCGCTCGATGACCAGCGGCGCCGGGTCGCAGCCCTTTACGGCCGATGGCATCGCACCCAGCGGGCTTGCGCACTCCGGCCCAACAACCGTTGCAGCCACCAGCCATGAACAGGTGAAGGCGGCGATGCTGGCCGAGCTGTCGGTGCGGCGGTCGGCGGAGCTGGAGCGTGGGGTGTCGCTGGTTGGACCACACCGTGACGAATTGGAGCTGCGCCTCGGGGATGGTGCGGCTCGTGGGTATGCCTCGCACGGCGAGTCGTGGTCGTTCGCTCTTGCGCTGCGGCTGGGGTCGTTCGAGCTGCTCCGCAGCGACGGCGTCGACCCGGTATTGGTGCTCGACGATGTGTTCGCCGAGCTCGATGCCGGCCGACGAGATCGGCTGGCGGCACTGGTCGCCGATGCCGACCAGGTGCTGATCACCGCGGCCGTCGATTCCGATGTGCCTGCGGTGCTGGGCGGCAGGAAACTGATGGTGCAGCAGGACGGCGCCATCACCGTCATCGGCGAACGAGAGCCAGGAAACACCGCCGCCCAACCAGCTCTCGCAGCCGGGCCGGATATCGCTCCCGAACCGGTCAGCGATCCGGAGCCGGTCGGTGGAGCCGCGCTGGCGGGCG
>JALYXB010000165.1 GCA_030947305.1 Actinomycetota bacterium
TACGGCTATTTCGTCTGGGCGAACCTTGCCGCCCTTGTGTTGTCCGCCGGGCCGGTCGTGGCCGCGGGTCTGGCCAGGGCCGTCACGGTGCTGCGACGCCCGGCCGGTGAACGACTGGCCGGCAGCCGGCTGCGGGTCCGGCAGCTGGCTTCATGGTGGGGCGATCGTGCCGAGATGCTGGTGCCGGCCACCATCTCGGTGGCCGCCCTTGTTGCGGTGCTGACTGCGGATCTGTCTGGATTGTCGAAGGCCGAGACGGAGCGAATCTGGTTGCCGTTCGGCTTCTACCTGCTGGCCGGGTTGGCATTGCTGCCCCGTCGAGCGAGACGATGGGCCGTAGCCGTGCAAGTCGGCTGCGCCTTGGTGGTCAACCACCTGGTGTTGACACAATGGTAAGGGGCGCACAGTGGTAGGAGACGAGCTGATCCCGCCGCGGGTGAGTCGGGTGCTTGTCGTGGACGACGACGAGACGGTCCGGGAAGTGGTGCGGCGCTATCTCACCAGGGACGGCCACCAGGTGATCGAGGCCGCCGACGGCCCCAGCGCGCTGACTGCGGTCCGCAACTCCTCGCCGGACCTGGTGGTGCTCGATCTGATGCTGCCGGGAATTGACGGTCTGGAGGTCTGCCGGGAGATCCGCCGCTCGTCGACCATCCCGGTCATCATGTTGACCGCACTTGGCGAGGAATCGGATCGGGTGGTCGGACTGGAGTATGGGGCCGACGACTATGTGGTCAAACCGTTCAGCCCCAGGGAACTTACCCTGCGAGTGGCCAGGGTGATCGAGCGTGCCCGGCCGGCAGCCGAGCCGGATCCGAGCCCCGAAACCGTCGTCTGCGACGGGGATCTGCTGATCAATCCGGCGGCGAGAACGGCCTTGCTACGCGGCGAAGAGCTCGGATTGACAGCCAGGGAATTCGATCTGCTCTCCTTCTTGTTGCGCCATCCGCGGCAGGCCTTCGGGCGCACCGAATTGATGGAACAGGTGTGGCACTGGTCCTTCGGCGACCAGTCGACCGTCACCGTTCATGTCCGGCGGTTGCGGGAGAAGATCGAACCCGATCCCGCAGTGCCGCGCCGCATCGTCACAGTCTGGGGTGTCGGGTACCGATACGAGCCGACCCCCCAAGCATCCAACGCATCCGAGGCAACGCCATGACCGATTTCCTGCATATCCTGCCGTGGGCGCTGTTCGCCTGTCTTGCTACCACCGCACTCGAGCTCGGGGTGTTGTGGCTGGTGAGGGGCCGCTCCCCGGCAGTGAACATTGCAGTGCTGGTCACCGTGCCCATCGGTGCCGTGCTGGTTTTCGTGGTAGCCATCAGCGGTTTCATGTTCACCGATCAACTGCGCTGGACGCTGGTGACCTGCGGTCTGATCGCCGCCGCGGTGGTGCCGGTAGCGGTACTGCTCGGCAGGCGGATCACCCTGCGCGGGCTGGCAGCCGAGCGAGCCAGGGCGGCCGAGCGGGCCGGCGAATCATCGCGGCGCCAGCTGGTGGCGTGGGTATCACACGACCTGCGAACGCCGCTGGCCGGGATCCGGGCAATGAGTGAGGCATTGGAGGACGCGGTGGTGGCCGACCCTGTCGGTATCGCTGACTACGCCCGGAGGATCAATGCCGAGACCAGCCGGCTGTCCACGATGGTCGACGACCTGTTCGAGTTGTCCAGGATCAACGCCGGAGTGCTGTCACTGTCGTTCGCCGCCGTGTCCACCGAGGAACTGGTCGCGCAGGCCCTGGAGTCGGCGGCACCGACGGCGATGCAATGTGGGGTGCACCTGTCGGTCGAAGCCGGCCCGAGCTGGCCGATGGTGAGCGGATCGGATCACGAGCTGACGCGGGTAATGCGCAATCTGCTAGTGAACGCCATCCGGCACACCCCGAGCGATGGAACCGTTGCGCTGCAGGCGGGCCGCACCGGCGAGTATGCGTGGTTGGCTGTTCAAGACGCCTGCGGCGGTATCAACCATGACGATCTACCGCGGGTATTCGAGGCTGCGTTCCGGGGAGAACAGGCACGGTCACCGCAGTCCAGCCTGCCGGGGGTGGCTTCGGGTGCCGGCCTTGGGCTGGCGATCGCCAAGGGTTTGGTGGAGGCACACGGTGGCCAGATCAGCGTCCAGAACCACGGTGCCGGCTGCCGTTTCGAGGTGCGGTTGCCGCTGGCTGCCTGACGTTCTGGTGGTTGTCAGGCGCCGACCGCTGTCCGCATCGGGGCCCTGGCGAATTCGGCAACACCGGCTGCGAATGTTGTCTGGGCGGCAAAGCCGAGCACCAGGTGAGCGCGAGCCGGATCTGCCACCACATGCCGGACATCCCCCGCCCGCCCACCACCCACCACTTCCGGCGCCGGGCCGCCAAGTTCGACCGCGAGGGCGTTGGCGAGCTCACCCACTGTGTGCGGAGTACCGGAGGAAATGTTGCACACCAACACTTCCGGGGTGTCGAGGGGCAGCCGCTCATGCGATCTGGACAGGGCAAGCACGTTGGCCCGTGCGACGTCGCTGACGTGAACGAAGTCACGCTGCTGCCTGCCGTCCTCATACACCCTGGGTGCGGTGCCTGCCTCGATGGCGGAGCGAAAGATGCTGGCCACCCCCGCGTATGGAGTGTCGCGCGGCATCCGCGGACCGTAGACGTTGTGATAGCGAAGCATCGTCACCGACCCAGACACCTGCTGAGCCCACGCGCTTGCCAGATGCTCCTGAGCGAGCTTCGTTGCGGCGTAGGTATTTCGCGGGTCGGTTGCCGCCGACTCGGTGACGGTGACCCACTGCAGTGCCCGGCCGCACACGGGGCACGGTGGGTCGAATCGGCCACTTGCCAGATCGACGGCTGATCGCGGCCCTGGACGCACCGGACCGTCGGAAGGGCAGTGGTAACCGCCCTCGCCGTAGACCACCATCGAGGAGGCGAGCACCAGCCGGTGGACTCCCCGGCGCGCCATTGCGGACAGCAGCGATGCGGTGCCGGCGACGTTGTGCGAGACATAGGCAGGGGCATCGGTGGCGTGCACGCCGAGGCCGACCATGGCCGCCTGGTGGCAGACGACATCGACGTCGTCGAGCAGGTCCGCGACCAACAGCTCGTCTCGGACGTCGCCGACGATCAGATCGGGTATGGCCCATTCCGGGCGCTGCGAGCCGTGCGCCGCCGGGATCAGCAGGTCCAGACCGACCAGCTGATGGCCGGCGGCCGCCAGCTGGTCGGCGATGGTCGAACCGATGAATCCGGCCGCACCGGTCAGCAATATCCGCACTCCGCGCTCCCCACTTCCTCGACTCCACACCTTCCATCGGACGTGGGATCGGTCGGCAGATACAAGGTGCAGGGCCTTACGGAACGGTGACGCCCGCTGCCGCGGGCAACGGGTGCCGGACCTGGACGGCCGATAGGGTCGGACGGTGCCGACCCTCGACCTCGCTGCCGTCGTTTCCGATTGGCCGGTCGGGGTTGCGTCGGTCGCTGTCGTCGGACAGGAGGGCATCCTGGACCAGGTCGACGACGGCGCCCGGCACCCGTGGGCCTCGGTCACCAAGATCGTCAGCGCCCTCACCGTGCTGGACCTCTGCCTCGACGGCCTGCTCGGGCTGGACAGCGCCGCCGGCCCCGAAGGCTCGACCGTGCGCCATCTGTTGTCGCATGCCTCCGGAGTCGCGATGGACTCCGACGACGTGCTGGCGGCGCCCGGCACCAGACGCATCTACTCGAACCGCGGAATCGAGATCGCGGCGCTGACGGCAGAAGCGCGGTCCGGCAACGACTTTGCCGTTGAGGTGAGCGACCGAGTGCTGGAACCCCTAGGGATGTTGGGGTCCACCCTCGACGGGTCGCCGGCGCATGGCATGGTCGGCGGCATCGCAGACCTGGCCGCGCTGGCCGCCGAGCTGTTACACAGCCGACAACTGCTACCCGGGGTGGTGCCCGCGGTGTCGACGCTGGCCTTTCCGGGCCTTCCGGGCGTGCTGCCCGGCTTCGGGCGCCAGCAGCACAACGACTGGGGACTTGGCTGCGAGATCCGCAACGGCAAGGCGCCACATTGGACAGCGCCGGAGAATTCGCCGGCCACCTTCGGCCACTTCGGGCAGTCCGGCAGCTTCCTGTGGGTGGATCCGGTCGCGAACCTTGCCTGTGTGTCGTTGTGCGACAGAGCCTTCGGTGAGTGGGCGGCCAGCGCCTGGCCGGAGCTCTCGTCCCGGGTCTTGGCGACCTTCTCTTGAGCGTCGTTGTCGGCAGCGACAGTCATCATCGGGAGATGGCCGCGGCAGCTCAATACTCGCACCGGCGGTCAACAGTGTTGCCGGCCACCGTTTGGCGTCGGGTGGCCGGGCCGGGACAGTCGCTGATCTACCCCGATGGCTGCATGGATCTGATCTGGACGGGCGAGCGGTTGCTGCTAGCCGGCCCGGACGGCGCCACCGTCCGGTATGCGCCGGGCCGGCCGTCGACGCTGACCGCGATCAGGTTCCATCCAGGCATCGCACCGATCGTGCTCGGACAACCAGCCGACCAATTCCTCGACGCCCGCCTCGACCTGGCCGACGTCTGGCCCGCCGAGCGCGTAGGCCGCTGGCTGGATGCGCTCCACACCACGCGACACCCAGGTGTTGTGCTGGAAAAGCTTGCAGTGCAACGGCTATCGGGGTCCGAGGGCATGCCGGGGTGGCTGGCGCCGACGGTGGGCATGCTGGCGGCGGGGGTGCCCATCGGCCAGGTTGCCGATCGGATCGGAGCCAGCCGCCGCCAGCTGCAGCGCCGATCCCAGTGGCACTTCGGCTACGGCGCAAAGACACTACAGCGCATCCTGCGGGTCGACGGCGCAGCGAACCTACTGCGAGCTGGATACGACCTGTCAGAGGTTGCGTATCGGGCCGGGTTCGCCGACTACTCGCACATGTTCCGCGACTTCCGCGACGTTACCGGCGAGCAGCCGGCCGCATTCCGGCCGGCGGCCGCGCCGGATTCTGGGCTGGAGCTGCATCAGCCCAGTGGTGCATAGAAGTCGACGGGGTTGCCGTCCGGATCGTTGACGGCGGCATACCGCTGACCCCAGACCGCGTCGAACGGGTCCAGGTGGCTGGTGTTCCCGGCCTCGACCAGCCGCTGATGGATGGCGTCAACCTCGGCCGGCGAACCGCAGCTGATGGCCAGCGCCATCCGGTGGCCACCGGTCGGCGGCACCCAGCTCGGGTCAAAGGAGGTGACGACGTCGATGGTGTCGAACATGATCTTGAATCCGCCTTCGGCCACGGCCTCGGCATGTGGCCCGGCGGTCGCGTCAGCCGGCAGCTGCAGGCCGCACGTCCGATAGAAGTCCAGCGTTCGGGCCATGTCGGTGACGACGATGGACAGGGCGTTCAGCGCAATGGTCGTCGGTGTTGTTGTCATGGCTCCCAACGTAGGCAGCTGGCAGGCCGGCGTCATGTACGAATCGGACGCCCGAGCTCGATTTCGGAACCTGCTCACCCCGACACCTATTCTGGAGTAGCTATGTCCCGCCCCGATCAGCTGCCTCCCGAGCAGTCCGCTGCCCCCGCTGCGCCGCAGTTGAATGATCTTCGTGAGCGGCTGACCCAGCTCACTGTGGCCGACGAGCATCGTCTCGGTCGCCGGCTGGAGAGTGTTCGGACGATGCGGGCGGCCGGCGAACGCGACAAGAGAGTTCGTCAGCTCGCCGACCTGGTAGAGGCGGCCGAACGGAAGATCGCGAAGCGGCGGGCGGCCGTACCAGCGATCACCTACCCGGACCTGCCGGTCGCCGACCGGGCCGAGGACCTGGCGGCGGTGATTGCGGCGAACCAGGTGGTGATCGTCGCCGGCGAGACCGGCTCCGGAAAGTCCACCCAGCTGCCCAAGATCTGCCTGCAATTGGGGCGCGGCATCCGCGGCTTGATCGGCCACACCCAGCCGCGGCGGATTGCCGCTCGGGCGCTTGCCGAACGCATCGCCGAGGAGACGGGAACGGAGCTGGGGGACGCGATCGGCTACGCCATCAGGTTCGGTGATCACACCGGAGCAAACACCCTGGTGAAGCTGATGACCGATGGCATCCTGCTGGCCGAGATCGGCCGCGATCGACTGCTGAGCAACTACGACACGATCATCATCGACGAGGCACATGAGCGCAGTTTGAACATCGACTTCCTGCTCGGCTATCTCACCGAATTGCTGCCGCGTCGGCCCGACCTGAAGCTGATCATCACCTCGGCCACCATCGATCCCCAGCGGTTCTCCCAGCACTTCGGTGACGCGCCGATCGTCGAGGTGTCCGGCCGCACGTACCCGGTCGAGATCCGTTACCGCCCTTATGGTCCTGTCGAGCACGACAACGACTCCGACGGCGCGGATGACTCCGGCGACCCTGCGGGCGCGCCGACGGGGCCCAGGAGGCCGACGAAGCCGACGATGTCGACGAGGTCGACGAAGTTCACCAGGCCGACGAGGCCGACGAAGTTCACCAGGCCGGCCAAGCCCGCCGGCCCGGCGGGGTCGGCCGCCCGACCAGCGAGCAAGGGTCGAGCCGATCCGGGAACCGTGGACCAGGCGACAGCCATTTGCCAGGCTGTCGATGAGCTGGCCACTCTGGGTGACGGCGATGTGCTGGTGTTTCTGTCCGGCGAGCGCGAGATCACCGATACCGCAGAGGTTCTCCGCGCTCATCTGGCCGGACTATCCGGGACCGCGACGGACGTGCTGCCGCTGTACGGCCGACTGTCGGTGGCAGACCAGCACAAGGTCTTCTCCGAACATTCGGGTCGACGCGTCGTGTTGGCCACCAACGTCGCCGAAACCTCGCTCACGGTTCCCGGCATCCGCTATGTCATCGACCCCGGCACCGCCCGCATCTCGCGTTACTCGACCAGGACGAAGGTGCAGCGGCTGCCGATCGAGAGAATATCGCAGGCGTCGGCCGGGCAGCGGGCCGGACGCTGCGGTCGGGTCGCCGACGGCATCTGCATCCGGTTGTACAGCGAGTCCGACTTCCAGACCAGGCCCGAGTTCACCGAGCCGGAGATCGCCAGAACCTCGCTGGCGGCGGTCATCCTGCAGATGGCAGCTCTTGGCCTCGGCGACATCGCCTCGTTCCCGTTCGTTGAACCGCCCGACAAGCGGCAGATCACCGATGGGATCAGGGTTCTCGACGAACTCGGTGCGCTGGACCGTAGCGCCGGTGATGCAATGGTCCGGCTCACCCCCATCGGCAGGTCGCTGGCGGCGCTGCCGTTGGACCCACAGTTCGCCAGGATGATCGTCGAGGCGAACACCCTCGGCGCACTGGCCGAAGTGCTGGTGATCACCGCGGCGCTTGCCATCCAGGACGTCCGCGAGTACCCGCTGGACGATCGGGACAAAGCCACCGCAGCGCACTCCCGCTTTGCCGACCCGAACTCGGACTTCCTGGCCATCGTCAACCTCTGGCATTACCTCGGTGAACAGGCCACGGCGTTGTCCGGCAACGCGTTCCGTCGGATGTGCCGCACCGAGTACCTGCACTATCTGCGGATCAGGGAGTGGCAGGACCTGCACGCCCAACTGCAACAGGTGGCCCGCTCGCTGGGGATGGACACCAGCCGCAGTGCTGCGGATGGCGGCAAAACCGCAGCAGCCGTGGCGCCGAAGGGTGCGAGCGGGCGCCGAGGGAAGGGCAGCAGCGCATTCGCCGCGGCCAAGGCGGCGGCCCAGGCCGCCGAGACGACCAGCGAATCCGTCGGGCACGCCGTCGAGGGCACAAGGTCCGGTGGGAAGAAGACCGCGGACCAGCAGGGAAAAGGCTCGGCGACCGTCGGAGTGGACACCGAGGCGGTACATACCGCGCTGCTGTCCGGGCTGCTGTCGCACATCGGCCAGAAGCTGGAACCGGGGCGCGAATACCAGGGTGCCCGCGGGACCCGGTTCTTGCTGTGGCCCGGCTCCTCGCTGGCGAGGTCCGGCCCGCAGTTCGTGATGGCCGCGGAACTCGTTGAGACATCGCGACTCTGGGGCCGAATGGTCGCCAAGATAGACCCGCTATGGGCCGAGCGGGTGGGCGAACACCTGGTCAAACGCAGTTACTCGGAACCACGTTGGGACGCCCACCGCGGCGCCGTTGTCGGCACAGAACGGGTCACCCTGCTCGGCGTGGTACTGACTGCTGGACGCACGATCCAGTTCGACAGGATCGATCCCGAATTGGCCAGAGAACTGTTCATTCGGCATGCCTTGGTGGAGGGCGACTGGGACACCCAACACACCTGGTTCGCCGCCAACCAAGACGCGCTCGATGACGTGGCCCGTCGGGAAGATCGGGCTAGAAGGCGCGACATCGTGATCGACGATGAGACATTGTACTCGATGTACGCCGCCCGCATCCCGGCCGATGTGACGTCCGGACGGCGGTTGGATTCCTGGTGGCGCAAGGAATCCAAGGCGCAGCCCGACCTGTTGACCTTCACCCCTGACATGCTGATCGCCGCCGAATCAACTGAAGTCTCGACAGATTTATTCTTGGCTGCCTACCCCAACAGGTTCACCTCCGGTGGCGTCGAACTCGACCTGGACTACGTCTTCGATCCGGCCCGTGAGGACGATGGCGTGGTCGTCACGATCCCGCTTCCGGTACTGGCGCGGGTCGATCCGGCCGCGTTCCAGGCCCAGATCCCGGGGCTGCGCAGTGATCTGGCGGTGGCCCTGCTGCGCACGCTGCCCAAGAAGTTGCGGCGCAACTTCGTTCCGGCGCCTGACTTTGCCAGGGCAGCGCTCGCCCGGATCGAGGCGGCAGCTGCCGGATCGGCGTCACCATCGGCGGAGGCAGATCGCGGATTGCCGACCGCCTTGGCCGGCCAGCTCACCGCGCTGACCGGGACCGTCGTCCGGGAAACGGACTTCGACCTCGACAAGCTGCCGGACCATCTGCGGATGACGTTCAAGGTCGTCGCCGCCGACGGCAGCCCGGTCGCCAGCGGCAAAGATCTTCTGGCCCTGCAGGAGTCGCTGCGGAGCACTACCAGGGACGCCGTGGCGGCTGCAGTCAGCGACTCGCCCGGCGCAGTGGAGCAACGCGGCCTCACCGAGTTCCCGGTCAAAGGAATTCCGCGGGAGATCGTCCGGCAGGTCCACGGGCACCAGGTGCGGGCCTACCCTGCGCTGCTCGACGAGGGCACGTCGGTGGCGATCAAGGTCTGCACCTCGCCCGTTGACCAGGCCAGAGCGATGCGGGCCGGCACTCGCCGATTGCTGGTGCTCGGTGCCCGAAACCCTCTGGGCTACCTGCGATATCAACTCAACCGCGAACAACTGATGACATTGGCGACCTCGCCGCACGGTTCACTGGCCCGGCTGGTCAATGATGCGCTGGAGGCCGCAGTTGATGCGCTGCTGGACTGGGCGGGCGGACCGGCCTGGGACGCCGAGGCATTTGTCAAACTCGCCGCCAAGTTGGCGCCTCACCTGGACAAGGCAACCGGCGACATAGTGGCCGCCACCGAGGCAACGCTGCGCTCCGCGCACCGCGCGGAGCTCGCCGTTGAACAGGTCCAGGGCGCCGCGCTGGTCGCCACGGCCATGGACATGCGCAATCAGTTGGCCGCACTGGTCCATCCAGGGTTTATCACCACTACTACGGCCGCGCACCTGCCCGACCTCGATCGATATCTGCAGGCGTTGGCCACCAGGGCCGAGCGGGTCAGGCAGAATCCGGACCGCGATCGAGAGCGGATGGCGGAGGTGCTCGCCCTCGACGCGGAACTAGAGGACGCGATCGCCGGACTGCGGGTAGAACGCCGGACCGATGCCGACGTCGGGGAGGTTCGCCGGATGCTCGAGGAGTTCAGGGTGGCGCAGTTCGCCCAGCCCATGCGCACCGTCATTCCGGTCTCCGGCAAGCGAATCCGGTCGGCGATCGCCGGGCTGCACGACTAGCCGGGTGCGTCGGCGGGCCGATCGATGCGTGACCGGAGATCCAGCTGAAACTCCGCCGGGTCCCGATCGGCACCTCTGAAACCCGACTGCGCTGCGGCGAACTTGCGCTTCAGCACCGGGACGCGATCCACGATCGCCATGCCCAACCGTTTCGCGCCGAGCACTGCGCGGCCGATCACCGGCCGGTGAATGGGATCCGTGCCGCGCATCTGCCGCAGCGACTTCCGTACGGCGTCCCAGGCATAGCCCCGCATCCGGTCTTCGTACCCGGCCACCGCATCCACCATGGTCGCCCGGCCGTCGCGCACGTCGAGCAGTGCCCGCGCCACCCCGACCGCATCACGGAGCGCGGTGTTCGCACCCACACCACGCCCCGGCGTCATCGTGTGGATGGCGTCACCCAGCAAGGTGACGGTGGACGCCGGCCATGCCGGCACCGGCACCGAGGTGCCGATCCGGATCGGGAAACACGTCGACAAGTCCGTGCGCCGCACCAGTTCCCGGAACCGTGGATCCCATGACGAGGACATCCGTAGCACCAGCTCACGCAGGTGCTCGGCGGATCGCGACATCACCTCGCCGGGGAACTTGATCGTTGCCGCCGAGAATCCCCAGTTGATGTAGTCCCGGGTGTTGTCGAACTGCAGTCCCGGCCACGCCTTGATGAGTCGCGCGTCGCTGTCGCCGATGCCAGCGCGCACTGTCCCGTTGCGATCCCATTTTGAACTCCATCACGTGCAGGATGGACGAGTAGCCGTGGGGGCCGAGCACCATCGACACCGCGCCGATTGCTCTTGCCGGCACCAACTTTCGGGTTTCCTCGGTGAGCTCGACCTTGCCGGCGATGGCGGTGATGCCCACTGGCTCGATCCTCGCGTGCGGGAGCAGCTGGACCAGCACAGTGTTGCCGAGCTACGGGTGATCGCTACGTTCCTTGACCGGTTACTCGAGATAAACGAGCGGCCCCTATGAGGGCGACGCGACCCAATAGATGCCAGCAGGGTCGCCCCGGGAATCGGGACGCCCCTGCTGCCAGGACTGCAGGGTGCTAGAGCGCCGGCGGGGTAGCGGCAGGGCCGGCGGGCGGCGGCTCAGCGGGCGCCGCCGGAGCCGCCGGCGCGTCTGCCGCGCTGGCC
>JALYXB010000175.1 GCA_030947305.1 Actinomycetota bacterium
AGCGGATACCGGTGGAGCCTTCGGTCACATCCAGCCAAGCCCGGCGGCCACCACACCGCCTCCCATCGCGCCCCCACCGGCCGTCCCACCGCCGGCTCCGGCGCCACCACCGGCCGGCCCGCCGGCAGCCGGCTACCCGCCGCCGCCTACCGCTGCTCCGCAGGGGTTTCCGCCGCAGGGTCAACCGGCCGGCTATCCGCCGCCCTCGGCCGGCTACCCGCCGCCATCGGCCGGCTACCCGCCCCCATCGGCCGGCACCGCCGCCGGGTTTCCGCCGCCGAGCGGTGCGCCGGTATCGGCGGAGGAAGCCGGCCTCAGCGCCCAGCGCCCGGTCAGCCTGCAGAAGGGCCAGCGGGTATCGCTGCGCAAGGAATCCGGCGGCGACCTGACGATCGTCAGGATGGGGCTCGGCTGGGACCCGATCCAGAAGAAGAAAGGCATGTTCGGCAGTCGCGAGGTCGAGATCGACCTGGACGCCTCGGCGGTGATGTTCGCCGATCGGCAGCTGATCGACGTCGCGTTCTACAACAACCTGCGCAGCAAGGACGGCGCTGTCCAGCACCAGGGCGACAACCGCACCGGTGCCGGTGAGGGCGACGACGAGACCATGCAGATCGATCTGACGCGGGTATCCGCTCACATCACCTCGATCGTGTTCATCGTCACCTCTTACGAGGGGCAGACCTTCGAGCAGGTGCAGAACGCGTTCTGCCGGCTCATCGACCATGCCTCGGGCGCCGAACTCGCCAGGTACACGCTGTCCGGGGGAGCGGCTTTTACCGGCATGGTGATGGCGAAGGTCTACCGCGACGGCTCCGGCTGGAAGATGCAGGCCATCGGCGAGGGCATCCAGGCCAAGACCCCGTCCGAGGCCTTCCCGCAGCTATCCAAGTTTCTGTAACGCGTACCGAGACCGGGAGCTCGTCGCATCGGTAGAGGGCGCCAGCCCGGATGGCCGCTGACAGTCAGGGCCGGCGGTGGCGTTCCCTGCGGGCGGCGGCCCCGCGGGACACCAGCCAGAGCACCATCGCCGCGCCGATGCCCACCAGCCACCAGTCCTCCACATGGCTCTGCTGGTTGCCGAACAGCATCAGCAAGATCACCGCGGTGAACAGCCCCAACAAGATCCGCGACCCACGGGAGGCGAACAGCCGCCACTCGCCGTGCCAGCCCCACGCCTCGCTCGGGGCGTCCGGGTTGTAGGTCAGCGCGGGGAGGTGGGAAGCCTGCTCGACCGCGCCATGTCCGTCGTCAGCAGCCGAAGCGTCCGAATGCGGTTCCAGCGATGTGCCTGCCACCTGCCACCTCCATAGCGCCCGTTCACTGCCCCGTCTTCATGGATGGTTCCCATCATATTGGCACCTGGAAACGTCGCAGATGCGGCCGGCTCGACCAGACAACCCCGTACGCTCAGTGGTATCGGTTCGACCAACGAGCCGTTCGCTGCGGATGGTCTGCGGCGTGCGACGCGGCAATGTCGTCACCGACGTGGTCGTTCTCTCGCGGAGAGCAGAGACCCCATGACGACCTTGATGTCGGACAGACCTACCCGGCCGAAGGTATCCACGGACTACTCGGAGTTGGCCGCCAAGATCCATCAAAGTGGCCTTCTCGAGCGGCGGTACGGCTACTACGCCATGAAGATCACCGCCGTGGTGCTGGCCTTCGCCGGTGTCTGGGTGGCCTTCGCCTTTATCGGCTCCTCCTGGGCGCAGATGGCGATTGCCGCCGTCCTTGGCCTGGTGCTGACGCACATAGCTTTTCTGTCCCACGATGCGGCGCATCGGCAGATCTTCCGATCGGGCAGCGCCAACGACTGGCTGGCCAGAGTACTCGGTAGCCTGCTGACCGGGATGAGCATCAGCTGGTGGGCGAGCAAGCACACCAGGCATCACGCCAGCCCGAACCAGATCAACAAGGACCCCGACATCGAGCCGACGGTGGTGGTGTTCTACCCGGAGCCGGATCGACGCCGCAACAGGTTCGCGGCCTTCATGATGGCCCGTCAGGGTTGGTGGTTCTTCCCCATCCTCACCGTCGAAGGCTTGAACCTGCACGCCCAGTCGATGATGACGCTGCTGCGCCGGAGCCCGGTCAAGCGTCGCTGGACAGAGCTGGCCATGGTCGTGGTGCGCTGGGCCGTCTACCTGTCGGCGCTGTTCTTGTTGCTGCCGGCCGGCATGGCCGGTGCCTTTCTCGGCGTCCAGCTGATCGTCTTCGGCGTCTACATGGGCTGCACCTTCGCGCCAAGCCATAAGGGCATGCCGGTGATCCCGGCCGACGCGAAGATCGACTTCTTCCGTCGCCAGGTACTGGTTTCGCGCAACATCACTGGCCCGCAGTTCATGACATTCGCCATGGGCGGGCTCAACTATCAGGTCGAGCACCACCTGTTCCCGAGCATGCCGCGGCCCAACCTGCGGCACGCCCGCGACATCGTGATGCCGTTCTGCGCCGAGCGCGGGGTCCCGTACACCGAGACCTCGCTGTTGGCCGCCTATCGGATCGTGGTGCGCTACCTCAACAAGGTGGGACTGGCCGCCCGCGACCCGTTCCAGTGCCCGATGGTCTCGTCGCTGCGCGCCCCTGGGGGCGACGTCGGAGTTCGATGACGCTGCTGACCGCCGCCCGGGCGTGGAGAATAGGGCGGTGCCGTTCCCGCAGACTCGCCGCGTCATCGTGCTCGGTTCCACCGGGTCGGTCGGAACCCAGGCGTTGGACGTCATCGCCGCTCACCCCGGCGAGTTCACCCTGGTCGGACTGGCGGCCGGCGGTTCCCGACCTGACCTGCTGGCAGAGCAGTCGGCGCGATTCCCGCGGGCCACGGTAGCCACCGGCAGCGCCGGTGCGGTCGCGTTGATCAACACCGTCGATGCCGAGGTAGTGCTCAACGCCATCACCGGCTCTATCGGACTGGAATCGACCCTCGCGGCGTTGACGGCCGGTCGCACGCTGGCACTGGCCAACAAGGAGTCGCTGATCGCCGGCGGCTCGCTGGTGCTCGGCGCCGCCGCGCCCGGGCAGATCGCGCCCGTCGACTCCGAACACAGTGCGCTGGCCCAGTGCCTGCGATCCGGGACGGCGGCCGAGGTCGCCCGGCTGGTGATCACCGCTTCCGGTGGCCCGTTCCGCGGTCGGACCGCCGCCGAGCTGGCAACAGTCACCGTCACCGACGCCATGGCCCATCCCACCTGGGCCATGGGGCCGGTCATCACCGTCAATTCGGCCACCCTGGTCAACAAGGGCCTGGAAGTGATCGAGGCGCATCTGCTGTTCGGCGTCCCCTACGAGCGCATAGACACCGTGGTCCACCCGCAATCGATGGTCCATTCGATGGTCACCTTCATCGATGGGGCAACGGTGGCCCAGGCCAGCCCGCCGGACATGAAGCTGGCGATCGCCCTCGGCTTGAGCTGGCCGGATCGGCTGCCGGACGTTGCGGTGGCCTGTGATTTCGGTTCGCCGTCCAGCTGGACGTTCGAACCAGTCGACCATCAGACGTTTCCGGCGTTGAACCTGGCGCGGCGGGCCGGCATGGCCGGCGGACTGATGCCCTGCGCCTACAACGCGGCGAACGAGGTAGCGGTCGAGGCATTCCGCACCGGATTCCTCACATTTCCCGGCATTACCCAGGTGTTGGCGGGCATCCTGGACGAAGCAGCTCAATCCGGCGGATTGACCGCCGATCCGCGGGACGTCGCGGATGTCATGGACGCCGAAGAATCGACCCGGCGGCGGGCGAGGGAAATCGTCGACGAGCTGGCGGACGAACGAGCAGGAGCGAGACGCTGATGTGGATGGCCATCGGAATCGTGCTGTTCGTCGTCGGCCTGCTGTTCTCCATCGCCTGGCACGAACTCGGCCACCTCACCTGGGCCAAGATCTTCAACGTCCGCACCAGCCAGTACATGGTCGGTTTCGGTAAGACGCTGTGGTCGAAACGGGTCGGCGAGACCGAGTACGGCATCAAGACAGTCCCGCTGGGCGGATACATCCGGATGGTCGGCATGGTGCCGCCGGACAGGAACGGCCGGCAGCGGATCAGCACCACGGCGCTCGGGCCGGCCGGCTTCTTCCGGCAGATCATCGAGGACTCGCGGGCCGGGGACAGGTCGCAGGTGGTCGACACCGACGAGGGGCGGCAGTTCTACCAGCTGCACCCGTTCAAGCGGATCATCATCATGCTCGCCGGTCCGCTGATGAACCTGCTGTTGGCAGTGATCCTGTTCGCCATCGTGATGATGGGCCTTGGTGTGACGACACCGAACACCACCATCAGGGACGTCAGCGCCTGCGTTGTGCCGGCGTCCCTACCGCCCGCCGACCAGAACAAGACCGACTGTCCGCAGAGCCAGTGGACACCGGCAAGGAGCATCGGTCTGAAGCCGGGGGACAGGGTGATCGGCTTCGACGGCGCTGCCGTCACCAGCTGGGCGCAGCTGACCGAACTGATCAGGGCAGCCGGCGGGACCACCGCCCCGATCAGCATTGTCCGCAACGGAAAGACGATCGACAAACAGGTCTCGATCGTCCGCACCGAACGGCCGGTACTCGACGACCAGGACAGGCAAGTCGGTGTGACGGAGACAGGATTTCTCGGAATCGGGCCCGAAACCCCGTACGTCCCACAGAGTTTCGCCGCGGCCATCGACAGGACGGGCACCTTCATCGGGGCCGCGGCCGGCGCGGTGGTGCGTATCCCGGCCAAGATCCCGGCGTTGTGGCAGTCCATCTTCGACGGCAAACCACGGGACGCCAACTCGCCGGTCGGCGTGGTCGGCGCCGGCCGGATCGCCGGCGACATCCTGGAATTGAATACCCAGGCCAAGGACAAGATCTCGCTGTTCCTGACCCTGCTCGCCGGCTTCAACATGAGCCTTTTCCTGCTCAACCTGCTGCCGTTGCTGCCGTTGGATGGTGGGCACATCCTGGGCGCGGCGATCGAATGGATCCGACGGGGATGGGCGCGGGTCAAGCGGCAGCCCGTGCCTGCTCCCTTTGACGTGGCCAAGCTGATGCCGGTGGCGTACGTGGTGGCATTGTTGTTCATAGGGTTGTCCGCGCTGACGTTGGTCGCCGACGTCGTCAACCCGGTCAAGCTGTTCTGAGCAGTCTCAGCGGGGAACCGAGGAAATCAGATGAGTAGCAGTCCAGGTGCGGCCGGTGTCGGCCTCGGTATGCCGAGCATGCCAGCCGACCGCGAGGTGCCGACCCTGTCCCCGCGCCGCAGGACCAGGCAGCTGATGGTCGGCAGCGTCGGCGTCGGCTCCGACTACCCGGTCTCGGTGCAGTCGATGGCCACCACCGTCACCGCCGACGTCAACTCCACCCTGCAGCAGATCGCCGAGCTGACCGCCTCCGGCTGCCAGATCGTCAGGGTGGCGGTGCCGACCAACGACGATGCTGCCGCGCTGAGGGAGATCGTCCGGCACTCGCAGATCCCGGTGATCGCCGATATCCACTTCCAGCCGAAATACGTCTACGCCGCCATCGAGGCCGGCTGCGCAGCCGTCAGGGTGAACCCGGGCAATATCCGGCAGTTCGACGACCAGGTGAAACAGATCGCCCAGGAGGCCAAGGACCACCGCACGCCGATCAGGATCGGCGTCAACGCCGGCTCGCTGGACAAGCGGCTGATGGAGAAGTATGGCAAGGCGACCCCGGAGGCGCTGGTTGAATCAGCGCTGTGGGAGTGCTCGCTGTTCGAGGAGCACGACTTCCGTGACATCAAGATCTCGGTGAAGCACAACGACCCGGTGATCATGGTGCGGGCCTACGAACTGCTGGCCGAGCAGTGCGACTATCCGCTGCACCTCGGCGTCACCGAAGCCGGCCCGGCCTTCCAGGGCACCATCAAATCCGCCGTCGCCTTCGGGTCGCTGTTGGCCAACGGCATCGGCGACACCATCAGGGTGTCGCTGTCCGCGCCGCCGGTCGAAGAGGTAAAGGTCGGGCTGCAGATCCTGGAGTCGCTGAATCTTCGGGAGCGCGGTCTGGAGATCGTCTCCTGCCCGTCCTGCGGGCGGGCCCAGGTCGATGTCTACACCCTGGCCAACGAGGTGACCGCAGGGTTGGAGGGTCTCGACGTGCCGCTGCGGGTGGCGGTGATGGGCTGTGTGGTCAATGGGCCAGGCGAAGCGCGGGAGGCCGACCTCGGGGTGGCCTCTGGGAACGGCAAGGGCCAGATCTTCGTCAAGGGCGAAGTGGTGCGCACCGTCCCCGAGTCGCAGATCGTCGAAACGCTGATCGAGCAGGCGATGCTGATCGCCGATGCCATGCGCGCCGACGGCGTGACGTCGGGCGCGCCGTCCGTGACAACCGTATGAGGAGCGGCCGGCCGTGCTGACAGTCTTCGGTGCGCGGACACTCGGTCAGGCGCACCACGAGCAGGTGGCCGAGGTGCTCGCGGCCGACCCGGTGGCCGGCTGCCTGGTTGCGGAGCGGTTCGAATCGTGCGGCATGGACAGCACTGCCCTCGGTGGCCAATTTTGGGGAGTGGCCGGCGGTCGTGACGCCGTCGCCTTCATCGGCGGCAACCTGGTACCGCTGTCCGGCGACCCGGCGGCGCTACGCCAGCTGGCGGCGACCCTCGGCCGGCGGCGACGCACGGTGGCCTCGCTGGTGGGGTCGGCGCAGCGGGTGCTGCCATTGTGGCAGTTCCTCGAGCCCAAATGGGGACCGCCGCGCGAAGTCCGGCCAGATCAACCATTGCTGACCTGCCCCGATGCCCCGATGGTCGCTCCCGACGAGCGGGTGCGACAGGTACCCGCACACCTGATTGACAGCTATCTGTCCGCCGCGATCGCGATGTTCAACGAGGAGGTTGGTGTCGATCCGCGACGCGGCGAGCGCGGCTGCGGGTACCGGGACCGGGTGCAGGAGCTGATGCTGCGCGGGCACGCCTTCGGCGTGATGAAGGACGACAGGGTGGTATTCAAGGCGGAGATCGGCGCCCTTTCCTCGACGGTGGCGATGATCCAGGGCGTGTGGGTCGACCCAGAATTTCGCGGTCGAGGGATCGCCGCACCGGCGATGGCCGCCGTGGTGCAGCACGTGCAGCGCCAGCTGGGGCGCCTGCCGAGCCTTTACGTCAATCGACACAATCTGCCAGCCCGCGCCGCCTACGCCCGGCTGGGATTCCGCCAGATCGGCACCTTCGCCTCCGTGCTGTTCTGAGACGGCGTCGTCGTCAGTTTCTCAGAGCCGCACGTCAACCACGCATCAACGGGGCTAGGCTCTGGACGCGGTTCATTGACACCGCGCCGAGCTGAGGAGCCCGTTGATGCGCAAGCCAGGTCGATCGATGCGAGCACTGTCCATTTCACTGCTGGTTGCGGCGCTGACGCTGTCGGTCGCGGTGGCGCCCGCCGCCCAGGCGAAACCACCGGGGCACGGCGGCTCAGGGGTGGTCGCGGGTCCGCATTTCACCCCGCAACAGCGTTCTGTGCTGTACGGCATCGCCAGAGATACCTGGAAGTTCTACGCCCGCGATGTCGACCCGAAAACCCATCTGCCGCTGGATAATCTCGGACCCGGTAGTACCAGGGGCAACTACACCTCGTCCGCCAACGTCGGCACTTTTCTGTGGGCGGTCGTTGCCGCCCGGGACCTCGGGTTGGTCAGCCGACACGAGGCGAGATCGATGATCTCGGCGACGCTGAAGTCGGTGAGCAAGATCAAGCGGAGCTACGGATTTTTGTACCAGTGGTACGACACGTCAACCGGCGAGGTGATCCAAAATCCTGGCCAGCCAAGCTGCTCGACCGAGACCACGCCGACCCAGGACAACTGCTACTTCCTGTCGGCGGTCGACAACGGTTGGTACGCCTCGGGTTTGATGGTGGTGCGGCAAGCCTTTCCTGAACTCAAACGGCAGGCGTCGTCGCTGCTGAATCAGATGGACTTCTCGATCTTCTACGACAATCGCGCGCAGACCGCCTGCAATGTCAACGCGGCCATCAATAACCAGCCCACCGGGCAGATGTACGGCGGGTACTACGTGGACCAGGGTCCGGCCGGCTATCACAACGGGGCGCTGTACAGCGATCCGCGCATCGCCATGTACATCGGGATGGGTAAACACCAGATGCCGGGCGACGTGTGGTGGCGCACCTGGCGCACCCTGCCGCCGCAGCAGTGCACCACCGATCCAGACTTCTCCTGGCAGGGTCAGCCGGCTCCACAGGGCTACTGGACGACGATCAAGGACCCGCAGTCGGGAAAGCAGTTCCGGGTGTGGGAAGGCCATTACACCTACCCGGACAGCACACTGAAGTTCATTCCGACCTACAACGGTGGCATGTTCGAAGGCCTGATGGCCAATAACGTGGTGCCCGAGACCAGTTGGGGGCCAAGGGGTTTCGGTCTCGCAGACCAGCGACTCGGACAAGTGCAGATCAAGTACGCGACCCAGAAGCTCAATTACCCGGTCTGGGGTATCTCGCCGTCCAGCACCGCGGACGACACAGGCGGCTACAACGCGTTCGGGGCCCAGGGGCTGCTGTTCCCCAAGGGTCAGCGACTCGCCCTTGGGCCGTGTGATTCGACCGTCAGCGACTGCTCTCAGGTGGAGAGCACCGTCACGCCGCACGCCTCGTTCATCGCCCTGGATGTTGTGCCGCAGCAGGCGTTCGCGAACATCGTCAAGCTGCGCTCGTTGTATCCAGACCTTTACACCCGCGACGGTGGCTTCTACGACGCGGTGAATCCGGTGACGGCCACCGTCGGCCACCGACGGTTGGTGCTGGACCAGTCAATGATCATGGCGTCTCTGGACAACGCCCTTGACGACCGGCAGCTGCAGCGGTGGTTCGCCAAGGATCCGATCTCCTACGCCGCCAAGCTGTATCTGGGTTCGGAGACGATGTCGCTGGGTTAGCCGCCGGCACCCGGCACGCCGTGCTGCCCGCTCAGTGCACGCTGTAGCCGTCCCGGTTCAGCTTGAAGCCGTGCCCGCCGCCGTCGTTGCAGATCATGCCGTCCTTGCCGCTGGTGCAGGTGAGTCCACCGACCGAGGTGCTCTGGCCGTACTGCAGCACCGGCTTGGCCGGATCGGCGACGGTGTCGGAGATGCACCGCATCTCGGCCGGTTTGCCGGCCTCAAGGGTGACCGAGTGCCCCCAGTCCCCGACGCCGTG
>JALYXB010000064.1 GCA_030947305.1 Actinomycetota bacterium
GTCATGGGTGCGGCGCTGGGATCCAGCTGCCGCGGTCGCGACTTTCGCCGCCGAAGCGGTGGCGGTACTGCACACCACGGATGCCTCGGCGCCCGGATCGAACAAGATCGCCGAACTGATGGGCGGCTTGTCCTCCCCCGGGGTGCCGTTCGATGGGCTGCTCGGCGTGTCCCGGGTGGTGCCAGATGCTGGCGGGCTGCCGGCAGCCTATGCGCAGGCCTGGGAGGCGGTGCGCGTCGGACGGCGACTGTCCGGTGCCGGCACGGTGGCCAGATTCGACGACCTCGGCCTGTACCGGCTGCTGGCGCTGGTGCCCGATTCGGCGGAGCTGCGAGCGTTCCTCACCGACACCCTCGGCACACTGGCCCAGCCAGAGGGTGACGTCGAGTCCGACGAGCTGCGTCGCACCCTGCAGGTATTGCTGGACACCAACCTCAACGTGGCGCAGACGGCTCGCCGGCTGCACTTCCACTACAACACGTTGCGCTACCGGATCGGCAAACTCGAGCGGCTGCTCGGCCCGTTCACCACCGACGCCAGACTGCGCGCCGATCTGACGGTGGCACTGCATGTCTGGCAGATGCGGGTCGCGCACGACTGACCGTTCGCTATGACATTGCTTCATCTGGAGGAGCATCATCCGAGTGGCGGAGCATCGTCCGAGCGAACTGCCACGTCGGTGCCGGTGAGGGACCCAGTCATGACCGAGGTGGCGACGGACGATCATCCCATTCGACCGTATCCCGGCTAGCTATTACACACTTGGTATAGTTGGGCATGCGAACGAATGAACTGCTCCGAGAGGCGTTTGCGCGCTCCGGACTGACGCAACTCCGGTTAGCCGAATACAGCGGCGTGCCGCAGGGGAGGATCAGCGACTATCTGCGTGGTAGGCATGAGATCGGGTTGCCGCAGCTGGCCAAACTACTGGCCGCGCTAGGCTTCCGGGCCGATCTGGTCTTGTCGCCGCTGCCGCACCGGCGAGTGGCCGGGATGTGGATCGGTGACCCCGGCGAGCAGAACCCACGCGTGTTGGAGCCCGCCGAACGCACCCAGGTAATCGCGGAGCTGTTGGCGTTGTCCGACGCGATGACGTCGGCCCGACCACCGGTACCGCGCCCGGCGCCGAAGCCGTTTCATGAACTTGTGGCCGCGAGTCGGTGATGGCTTCCTTAACGGACAAACTGGCTGCCCTGCTGAAGCTGCTGGAGAACGCCGGTATCGAAGCGATCGTCGGCGGTGGTCTTGCCCTGATGTTCCATGTCGGCGAACCCCGCACCACCAACGACATCGACCTGCAGGTGTACCCAACTGACGGTGGCATCGACGCGCTGGTCCGGGTGCTGGGCACCGTTGTCGAGGTCGGCCCGCAGGCCATCGATCAGCTGCACCGCATCGATCAAGCGCGGTTGACGTGGGGCCTGACTCCGATCGACCTGTTTCTGCCGGCCGCGCCGTTCCACTTTGAACTGCGGCGCCGCGCGGTCCAGGTCGATTTTCCGGGAGTGGATCGGCCGGTGCCTATCCTGTCAGCGACCGATCTGACGATCTTCAAGGCGCTGTTCAACCGTACAAAGGACTGGGCCGACATCGAAGACATGGTCCGTGCCGGAACTCCCGACCTCGCCACCGCCGAGCGGACCGTGCGGGAGTTCGGCCAGCGTGAGGTTGCCGACCGGCTCAGCGCACTGCGATGAGCTGGCCACCGCGCGGGAAGGTTGGCCGACCGGTCTGCTATCGGGCGGGATCCGGGGGTGCGCCGTCCGGCCGAATGTCCCGCCGGTCGGGTGGACTACACAAGCGATCCCGCCAGACACTGGCAGATCTCACCTACCGGACCGATGCGGCAGGGCGCTAGGTTTCCGCCTGTCCCGGCACCGGTCGGCGAGTCGACGTCGGCTGCGGTGTGCGGGGGCAACGAACTTCGCCGCGGACTCGCGGCCAGCGAGGAGGACTCCGTCATGGCCATCGGTTGGAAACAGGTCTCCCGTGATGCCGTCCCGGGATCGGTCGTCAGGCCGGACGAACGGCTGAGCTGGCCCAAGACCATCGGCATCGGCGCCCAACACGTGGTCGCCATGTTCGGCGCTACTTTCGTCTTCCCGCTGATCATGGGCTTGAACGCCAACCTGGCGATCATGATGTCGGGCATCTGCACCATCATCTTCTTGCTGATCGTCAACGGAAAGGTGCCCAGCTACCTCGGTACCTCGGCGTCGTTCGTCGGTGCGGTCGTCGCCATCCGGGCCGGCGGCGGTAGCAGCGGCAATGTCACGGGGGCGATCCTGGTGGCCGGGGTGGTGCTGGCGATCGTCGGACTGATCGTGCATTTCGTCGGGGCACGGGTGATCCGCGCCCTGCTGCCGCCGGTGGTCAGCGGCGCCGTGGTGATGCTGATCGGCTTCAACCTGGCGCCAGTGGTGGCCAACGTCTATTGGCCGCAGGACATGACGATCGCGTTGCTCACGGCCTTCTTTACCATCATCGCGTCCGTTGCCTTCCGTGGGTTCTGGTCGCGGATCGCCATCTTCCTTGCGCTGATCTTCGGCTTCGCGCTGTCCTGGGTCTTCGATCGCCTTTTCGGGATGATCACGTCGTTCAATCCGGGCGCGAACAAGGGGGCCGGCGGCGTGACCACTCACTGGCGCGTCAATGTCGGCGGCGTCGGCGATGCTCACTGGTTCGGCCTGCCGACGCTGCATTCACCGGATTTCAAGGTCAGCTTCATCCTGCTGGCCTTGCCGGGGGTGATCGCGCTGATCGCCGAGAACACCGGCCACGTCCGGGCTGTCGCCGAGATGACGGGCGAGGACCTCGATCCGTACATGGGTCGGGCGCTGTTCGCCGATGGCGTCGGCACCACTCTGGCATCGGCCGTCGGCGGCTCACCGACGACTACGTACGCCGAGAACATCGGGGTGATGGCGGCCACCAAGGTCTACTCGACGGCCGCCTATTTCGTGGCTGCGATCGTGGCCATCATGCTGGGGCTGATACCGAAGTTCGGTGCCTTCGTCAGCGCTACCCCCGGCGGGGTCCTCGGCGGCATCACCGTGGTGCTGTACGGGATGATCGGCCTGCTCGGCGCCAAGATCTGGAAAGAGAACCGCGTCGACTTCGGCAACCCGGTCAACCTGGTGCCGATCGCCGCCGGCATTGTCGCCGGTATCGGCAACGTCACCATGGGCTTCGGACCCAAGTTTGCCCTGTCCGGTATCGCTCTGGGCACCATCGTCACGATCGTCGGCTATCACCTGGCGCGGTGGTTGGCACCGGCCATTCATCGAGACGCTCTGGACCACAACAGGTCTTACGAGGGCGGCGCGACGATCTCAACCGGCACCGTCGTCGAGGGCGACCAGCGGCATCCCAACTTCGCTGACGACGTGGACTCGCCGCCCAGGCGATGACCTCCCGCGCCGGCTACACACCTGGGGAGCCCCGGTCGGGAAGTTCGGCGGCTAGACTCTCCCGATGATCCGGCGAATGCTCGAGTCCGGGTAAGGGGAATCGGGGGACCATGGCAGCCAATGGCTACGACGCCGAGGTCTATCGATTGCTGTTCGCCGACACGTCGCTCGCCGTCGTTGTTCACGGTTCAGACGGCATGGTGGTGGACGCGAACCAGGCCTTTGCGGACATGTTGGGGTACTCCATCGCCGGGGCGCTGCGGCTGTCGGCCGGCGAGGTGATTCATCCGGAGGATCGCCAGCAGCGCGACGCCGAGGCCAAGAGCCTGCTGGAGGGGACCGCCAAGAACCTGTCCACCGAGCGACGGCTGCTGCACAAGGACGGTTCCATCGTGCGGGCCAGGGTCCGCAAGTCGGTGATCCAGCACGACGGCCAGCCGGTGGTGATGGTGATCATCGAAGACGTGTCGACGGCGCGGGCCGAACAGCAGGCTCTCGAGTTGGCTGCCAGCCACGACCATCTGACCGGACTGTTGAATCGGGCGGGCGTCGAGCAGGCGCTGGCCGCCGCTCCGGCGACCGTCGTCCGGGTGTTGGTGATGATCGACGTGGACAATCTCAAGATCGTCAACGACAACTTCGGGCATGCCACCGGAGACCTGCTGCTGCAATCGGTGGCCACCGCGCTCAGCTCTGCCGTGCCGGCAGAGTCAGTCGTCGGGAGACTGGCCGGTGATGAGTTCGTGGCAATCTGCGGCACCCCGGGTATCGCCGTCGACGCGATGCTGGTCAAGCGGATCCTCGGCTTCATCGCCGTCGAGGTCAGCGGCCCGACCGGCGAGCTGTTCGTTCCTTCGGTGTCGATCGGTACAGCCCTGCTGCCGCCCGACGGCAGCCTCAAAGACGCGTTGCGGGCCGCGGACCTGGCGATGTACGACGACAAGAAGCGCCGGCGTCGGCGATCGCGGAAGGAGCCGGCATTGGGATCGGTTCCTGGCGAAGCCGTCAGGCGCTGATCGATGCCGCTAGATCCCACGGGCTGGCGGACGAAGGGGACTTCGGGGCGGCAGGTCCCGCCCGAATCGGTCTGTTCCGCTGGCAGGTCCTGCCGTACGTCCAGATCGTCGCTGAGGCAGGATCGGAGGATGAAACCGGCACCGTTCAGCTGGCATGGTCCGGGCACCGTCGCCGAGGCGGTGTCGGTGCTGGCCGACGTGGGACACGACGGCAAGGTGCTGGCCGGAGGGCAATCGTTGATCCCGGTGCTGGCCATGCGGCTCGCCGAACCGGCCCACCTGATCGACATCAACGCCGTCACCGATCTCGACGTGATCACCGTCGATCACTCGGGGGTGACGATCGGCGCCCTGGTTCGGCACGCGGCTCTGGAACGCGACGCCGCGGCAGCCGGCGCTCAGCCGCTGCTTCGGCAGGCGCTGAAGTTGGTGGCCCATCCGACCATCCGCAACCGGGGTACCACTGTCGGTTCGCTGGCGCATGCCGACCCGGCAGGTGAGATGACCAGCGTCCTCACCCTGCTCGGTGGCACCGTCACGGCGACTTCGGCGGTCGGATCAAGGACGATACCGGCGGCCGAGTTCTTCATCGGCCCGCTGGAGTCGTCGCTACGCCCCGACGAACTCGCCACCGCGGCCTTCTTCCCGCTCTCGCCGGCGCGATCCGGCTCGGCGTTCGTCGAGATCGCCCGCCGGCACGGCGATTACGCCATTTGCGGGGTGGCGGCGGTGGCCACCGTCGACGACTCCGGTGCGCTCGCCGGGCTGCGCTGTTCCTATTTGTCGGTGTTCCCCACCCCACTGGTGCTCGACCTGACGGCTGCCTGGCAAGCCGGCGAGGCCGACGCCGCCGAGGCAGCCAGGCTGGCCATCGACCCGGTTCCCGACATCCACGCAACCGCCGCATACCGCCGGCAGCTGGCCGGGGTGCTGACGGTGCGCGCGGCGCGGCAAGCCGTCGCGGCAGCCGGCCAGAATGCCGGTATCGCAACGGGTTCGGTTGACCGGCAAGGGGCGAAAGGGGCGTGACGGCCTACCTGACAGCCAGCGATCGCCGTACCGTGACGATCACGGTGAACGGCACCCTGCGCAGCGCCGATGTCGAATCGCGGCGCACCTTGTCGGACTTCTTGCGTCACGATCTGGGGTTGACCGGCACTCATGTGGGGTGCGAGCACGGAGTCTGCGGTGCCTGCACCGTGTTGTTGGACGGGGAACCGACGCGCAGTTGCCTGATGTTCGCGGTGACGGCTCACGGCCATCGAGTGACGACGGTGGAGGGTCTCGGGCAATTGGACGACGCCGGCGATCCAGCGTCGTTGTCGCCGGTGCAGCGGGCCTTCAGAGACTGCCATGCTCTGCAATGTGGTTTCTGCACACCGGGTTTTCTCACTACCATCACCGCCGGCCTGGTGCGCAATCCCGCGCCGACCCGCGACGAGGCGGTGGAGATGATCGCCGGAAACCTGTGCCGGTGCACGGGTTACCAGAACATTGTCGATGCTGTGCTGCGAGCAGCTGAGCTCGATGCCGATCCTGATGCCATCCCCGACGCCGAGCCGTCGGCCAGTCGGCAGTGGGATGCTCACGAACGGAGCACCGACTGATGGCCACCCGCTATTTCGGTACGCCAGTACGCCGAACAGAGGACCTGAGGCTGACGACAGGTGCTGGCCTGTTCACCGACGATGTCGGAGCGGCGCGGAGTTCGACCGGCGCCGTCGGCGCAGGTGCGACGGCGCTGGAGGCAGCATTCGTCCGGTCACCGCACGCTCATGCCCTGATCGTTGATATCGACGTCACCGACGCGCTGGAGGTCGACGGCGTCGCCGCCATCTATACCTATGACGACCTGGAGGGTGCTGCGGCAGAGCCACTTCCGGTGCTGATCCCGCACCCGGCCTTGCACGCGGCGCGAACCGGTTATCCGTTGGCCAAGGATGTCGTCCGACATGTCGGTGAGCCGATCGTGATGGTGGTGGCGACCGACAGGTACGTCGCAGAAGACGCCGCCGCGCGCATTCGGGTCGACTACGAGTTCCTGCCCGCTGTCGTCGGCATCGACGCCTCCCGTGATGCCACGGCACTGGTGCACAAGGATGTCCCGGACAACATTGCCGCCCATCTGGTGCAGCAGCGCGGTGATGCCAGAGCCGCTATCGCCGCCGCCCCGCACACCATGGAATTCGACCTCACCATCGAGCGATCGTGCTCGATGCCGTTGGAGGGCAAGGCAGTTCACGCCACCTGGAACGCCGACGACCAGAGCCTGCGGGTGTACAGCTCCACCCAGACGGCGACCAGTGTGCGGGCTGCGATCGCTGCCAAGCTTGGAGTGCCGCTGGGAAAGGTCGAAGTAATCGCGCCGGATGTCGGCGGCGGGTTCGGTGTCAAGATCGTCCATCCCTGGCCGGAGGAGATCGTCGTACCGATGGCAGCCATCAAGCTCGGCCGGCCGGTCAAATGGACAGAGGACAGGCGGGAGCATTTCATCTCGGCCGCTCACGAGCGCGGTCAGCAGCATCACATCTCGGTCGGATTCGACGACCAGGGCAGGGTTCTCGGTCTGGATGTCACCTTCTGGCACGACAACGGCGCGTACACCCCGTACGGCATCATCTGCCCGCTCGTCACCTCGACCCAGCTGCTGGGACCGTACAAGCCCGGTGCCTACCGGGTGGAGTTCTTCTCGGTCTATACCACTACGGTGATCGTCACCCCGTACCGCGGCGCCGGCCGCCCGCAAGGTGTGTTCGCGATGGAACGCACCATGGACAAGATCGCCCAGTACTTGGGTAAGGATCGCACTGAGGTGCGCGCGGCGAACTTCATCCAGCCGGACGAATTTCCATTTGACCAGGGGTTGGTCTTCCAGGACGGCCGGCCGTTGATCTACGACTCAGGCAACTACCCGGATCAGCTGGCGATGCTGAAGGCGATGATCGGGTGGGACGAATTTGTTGCGGCGAAGCAGCTTTCCGGCGGCGGCAAGCTGTTGGGCATCGGTATCGGCTGCTATG
The DNA here is from genome assembly GCA_030947305.1 of Actinomycetota bacterium. Taxonomy (GTDB): domain Bacteria; phylum Actinomycetota; class Actinomycetes; order Mycobacteriales; family Nakamurellaceae; genus Nakamurella. The sequence goes on from JALYXB010000064.1 coordinate 7,447, forward strand.
TCGAGGGCACAGGGCCCGGCCCCTACGAAGGCGCCCACATTCAGGTGCAGACCGACGGCACCGTCGATGTGGCCATCGGGCTGACCAGCCAGGGGCAGGGTCACCAGACAGCGTTCGCGCAGATCGTCGCCGACGAGCTCGGTGTGGAGTTCGACAAGATCCGGGTCGTCACCGGCGACACTCGTCGATTCGGTTACGGCGTGGGAACCTTCGCATCCAGAGCGGCGGTGATGTCCGGGTCTGCGGTGGCGCTGGCGGCCAGGAAGACCAAGGCGAAGGCGCTGCGGATCGCTGCCGACCTGCTGGAATGCAGCCCGGACGATCTGGACATTGCCGATGGGGTGGTCGCGATGAAGGGCAACCCGACCACCTCCATTGGGTTGGGGCAGGTGGCGGTGCTGTCGAACCCGCTCCGCTACGCCTTCGACGAAGGGGCGAAGGCAGCTACCCAGTTCGCCAAACCGGCCGACCCGACCAAGCCGCCGGTGGCCGAGGGCGAGGAACCGGGACTGGAGGGCAAGGAGTACTACTCGCCGCCGCGGTCGACCTTCGCCTCCGGCATGCACGCCGCGATCGTCGAGATCGATGCGGACACCAGCGAAATCGTCATCCGCAGGTACTGCGTGGTGCACGACTGTGGCAATCTGATCAATCCGATGATCGTGCAGGGCCAAGTGCATGGTGGCGTAGCGCAGGGAATCGGCGGCGCGCTGTACGAGAAGATGGCCTATGACGAATCCGGTCAGCTGTTGAACGCCTCCTTCATGGACTTTTTGATGCCCTACGTCACCGAGATCCCACAGCTGGAGCTGGGCCATCAGCAAACCCCGTCGCCGCTGAACCCGCTGGGTATCAAGGGAGCGGGAGAGGCCGGCGTCATCCCGGTCTCCGCGGTGATCGCCTCGGCGGTGGAGAATGCCGTCGGATTCGCCATTGACGCGATGCCGCTTGACCCGAGCATGTTGTACCAGCTGCGGGAAGCAGCAGCCGACTTGCACCGAGAAAGGTTGTCACGGTGAAGGTTTCCGGTACTTCCGTGCTGCACGCGCCACGGGCAAAGGTCTGGCAGGCGATCAACGATCCAGCGGTGCTGGCTGGAGTGATCCCCGGGTGCGAGGCGTTCGTGGAGCTGGAGGAGGGCCGGTTCCGGATGACCGTGACCCTTGGAGTGGCAGCAATCAAGGGCAGCTATGCCGGCGAAGTGCGCCTAATTGACAAGGTCGAACCGAGCTCGCTGACCATGCGCGCCAGCGGATCCGGCGGTCCCGGCACCATCGACACCACGGTCGCGGTGACGCTGGCCGATCTTGGCGACGGCACCACCCAACTGGACTACCAGGCGGACGCGATCGTTGGCGGGATGGTCGGTGGGGTTGGCCAACGGGTGCTCACCAGCGTCGCGAAGAAGACCGCCGGGCTGTTCTTCACCGCCATCGACGATGTGCTGACCGGCCGCCGGCAGGTGGGCGTCGTCGGCAGTGGCCGCGCTGCCATGCCGGCGGCGTTGCGGCCGGCGGTCAACAGCGGCGCAGCTGACGGCGTGCTGACCGGCAGTGTGCCGCCCACCCGTGTCGGCCCGCTCGCTCGTGCCGGCTCGCTGCCGCAGCCCATGTTCGGCGCTGCGGCGCTGGGCGCCGCCAGCATGCTGATCGGGGTGTTGGTCGGCGCCCGCCTCGGCCGTCGTCGATAGTTCCGGACCGGCCGGCCGGAGCCGTCACGAATCACCCGTTTGCGGTCTCTGCGCAGGTCACCCCGGTGAGACCGACCCTCATCCAGTGTCGAAACGGACGAATCACCCTGCGGTCTGATGGTTCTGAAGTACCGTGACGGGTTGCGACGGTGATCCGCACGGGATCAACGACACAACATGAAGCACGGAGGACACGGTGGCAGGTGAGTTCCAGCATCCGGGTTCGGCCTCGAACCCGGAGAACGAGATCACCCTTCCCAACGTTTTCGGCGGCGCCCCTGTCGACGAGGATCCAGCGAACATTCTGCCTTGGCTGAGCACACAGCACGACGGGTTGGTTCCCGCCTGGGAGTCCGGCGGCGATGGCGCCACCCAGCAAGGCAGTGGCCAGCAATACCACGCCGCCGGCTACGGTTCCGCTTCGCAGTACGCAAGCCCAACGGCCGGGGCTTACCGGGCGCCCGGCCCGCAGTACAGCACTGCGACGAATGCGGGTGGTCAAGGCGCGGCCGGGGCGCAGATCAACGACGCCCAGCAGGTGACCCCACTTCCAGCAGAACGGGATCGCCGCCGCAGGGCCTTGTTCGGTGTGCTGGCCGTCGTGGTGTTGACGGTGGCCGTGGTGTTGACGGCACTGCTGGTCGCGCCGAAGTGGTCCAAGGACAACGCACAACCGAACCCGACGGCGCCGTCCGGCACTCCCTCCACCGAGTCAACGGCCGCATCCGTTACCTCCTCACCGCCGACCACAAGTCCGCAGCCCACCAGCCTCCCGACCTCGACCGCGTCGAACGTCGTTCCGCTACCGGCAAGCACGAAGTCCAGCAGTGCCGGCTCGAGCAATCCTCCCGTTGTGCACACGGTGACCGTGACGGCCGGCACCTCTCGGAGCTCCGCTGCGTCGGCCGGCAACGCGACGACAGCGAAGCCGCCAACGACAGCGAAGCCGCCAACGACAGCGAGGCCGCCGACGACCACGAAGCCGGCGCCGCCGAAGGTCGGCAGAGCGGCGCCGCCGAAGGATGATCTGGGTGTTCCGCGCGCCGATATCGTTTGCAGCAACGGCTATATCGTCCAGCTGGCATCCGAGCTCGACAAGCCGACGTTCAAACTGCGGGTGGCAGCGCTAAAGGCTCGGGGCATGGTGCCCACCGCTGCGAAGGCCGCAGATTCGAAGTCGTCGTGCGCCCTGTTCTCCAACCAGACCAATACCTGGGTGTTGTACGCGGGCCCGTTCGTCAGCGCAGAACAAGGATGCGCGGATCGATTGACGGGGCCGGCCGACTCCTTCATCAAGGGCGGCAACCCGGCGTCCTCACATACCTACTATTCCTGTGTGTGCCCGGCCAGCCCGGCGAGCATCCCCGCCGTCGGTCCCGGAAGCCACCAGCAGGGCTGGATCGGCGAGTTGCAGCGCGTGATGGCGAATCGCCTCAACTACAAGATCGACCCGCTGGGAGAAGGGCAATGGGGGGTGTACACGGCGCAGACGCAGAATGCGGTGAAGAAGTTCCAGGCGGACCACCGGCTGCCGGCAACCGGGAGCGTCGACGCCGCTAGCTGGGGTGCGATCAAGGCAGCAAGCTGCTGACCCTTTTCCAGGGTCGTCGGCAGCTCAGCACCCAAGGGCGGCCGCCTCTGCACCGATCGTGGTTGATGCGCCGTGTCCGGTGTGCACCACGGTGGCGGTGGGAAGGGTGAACAGCCTGCGCCGGATTGACTCAACTATCTGATCCGGATCGGAGAAACTGCGCCCTGTCGCGCCAGGGCCGCCGTGGAACAGCGTGTCGCCGGAGAACAGCACACCGAGATCCGGTGCGTACAAACAGATCGAGCCGGGTGAGTGGCCTGGCGTATGCAGTACCTGCAGCTCTTTCCCGGCCACTGCGATGTGTTGACCGTCGGCCAGCTCGCCATCCGGCGCTACGTCCCGATGAGTCAGCCGCCATACCGGTGCATCGTCGGGATGTAGGAGCACCGGTGCGCCGGTGCGCCGCGCCAGTTCTGGGGCTACCCGGACGTGATCGTCGTGGGCGTGCGTGCACACGATCGCCGCGACCGCACGTCCGCCGACGACGGCGAGGATGTCGTCGCCGTGATGCGGCGCGTCGATCACCACGCACTCGGAGTTGTCACCGATCACCCAGATGTTGTTCTCGACATCATAAGTGTTGCCGTCCAACGAGAACGTGCCGGAAGTGACGGCATGGTCGATGTGCGCTGGGTTCACAACACCACCACCGAACGCAGCACCTCGCCGGCCCGCATCTTGTCGAATGCAGCCTCCACATCGCCGATCCCGATGGTCTCGCTGACAAAGGCTTCCAATGGGAATCGACCCTGCAGGTACAGGTCGATGAGCATCGGGAAATCCCGTGACGGCAGGCAATCGCCGTACCAGGACGACTTGAGTGCGCCCCCGCGGCCGAAGACATCCAGCAATGGAAGATCGGGAACCTTCATCTCAGGAGTGGGCACGCCGACCAGTACAGCGGTGCCCGCCAGGTCTCTGGCGTAGAAGGCCTGCTTCCAGGTCTCCGGTCGGCCGACGGCGTCGATGACGACATCCGCGCCGTTGCCGTCCGTCAGCTGTTGGATCGCCGCAACCACGTCGGCGCCGTTGGCGTTGACGGTGTGGGTGGCACCCAAATCCTTTGCGGTGTCAAGCTTCCGATCGTCCAGGTCGACAGCGATGATCTTCGAGGCGCCGGCAAGTCTTGCTCCGGCAATAGCCGCAGCACCGACCCCGCCGCAACCGATCACGGCTAGCGAATCGCCGCGGCCCACCCCACCGGTGTTGATCGCCGCGCCGAGACCGGCCATGATCCCGCAGCCGAGCAGGCCGGCCGCGGTGGCCGGCGCTGCTGGATCGACCTTTGTGCACTGGCCGGCGGCCACCAGGGTGTACTCGGTGAACGCGCCGATGCCCAGCGCCGAGGACAGCTCGGCGCCGTCACCGTCGGCGAGCGTCATCTTCTGCTGCGCGTTGTGAGTGTTGAAGCAGTACCAGGGTTTTCCACGGCAACAGGCCCTGCACTGCCCGCAGACGGCGCGCCAATTGAGGATCACGAAATCTCCCGGCCGCAGAAGCGTCATGCCGTCGCCGACGGCCTCGACGGTGCCGGCGGCCTCGTGTCCGAGCAGATACGGAAAGTCCTCGCCGATGCCGCCCTCGCGATAATGCAGATCGGTATGGCAGACACCGCAGGCCTGCACCTTGACGAGCGCCTCGCCGGGGCCGGGATCGGGAACGCTGATGGTGACGAGCTCGACGGGCGCGCCCTTGGCACGGGCGATGACTGCCTTGCTGGTGCGTGGCATCAGTACTCCTGGTGGCGTCGGATCGGTCTGCGGCCAGCCTACTGATTGCGGTGCTCAGCCGATCTTGGTGACCTCGAACTCGCCTGCCGGATGGGCGATCTGCTGCTGGGCGTCGACCAGCTGGATCTCCCTGGAGCCCGCATCGAGGGTCGCCTTTCCGATCGCGAACACCGAAGAGGCGACGCGGCCGAGCGCCTCCTCGATCCCCGCACTCAGCTGCGCCAGGAAAAGAGCTGCCGTTACGTCGCCCAGGCCGTTCACCGAGATCGACAACTGCGGAGTGGACACCTGATAGGCGCCGGAATCGTCGACGGCCAGCATCCCGATCTCGGCGACGCCTGTTCTGGGCGGCTGATCCACCGACGTCACCAGGACCGTTCGCGGGCCCATGTCCCGCAGGCGTTCGACGGCGGTGAGAACCGCGTCCAGATTCGAGACGTCGGCCGGTGCGGATTCAATGTCAGCAGACTCGCCGGCCAGGTACGCCAGCTCGAACAGATTGGGGGTGACGATATCCGCGGCCGGCACCATCCGCTCGCGCATCAGGGCCGGAATCCCTTCCTGCACAAAGAATCCGCGGCCCACGTCGCCCAACACCGGGTCGCAGCAAAAGACCACATGCGGGTTCAGCTCGCGCACCCGGGCCACCGTGTCCAACACCACCTCAGCGACTCCTGGGGAGCCCTGGTAGCCGGTGAGGACTGCATCGACCGTGCCGAGAACTCCGCGATCGGCGATGCCGGCGATCACCTCACGGACGTCGGCAGGGTCCACTACCGGGCCGCGCCACTGGCCGTACCCGGTGTGGTTGGAGAAGTGGACGGTGTTGACCGGCCACACCACGTGGCCCAGACGCTGCAGCGGGAAGGTGGCTGCGCTGTTGCCGACATGGCCGTAGGCGACGGAGGACTGGATGGACAAGATGCGCATCGGCCAAGGGTAGGGGCCCCCGGACGTGCCTGTCGCGGGCGGACGGCCATGATCATCAGTGGCGGATAGGCGTCGGGGGGGTTCCGCTTCTGGTCCGGTGTGCTGTTTGCTAGGACAGGAGGAGGCGAGCGATGACGCACGCGACCGGTACCCAGCAGGAACACCCGGCACTCACCCTGCCGCCCGAACAACTCTCCGGCAGGATCCAGCACACCCTGATCGGCCAGGCGATCACCGAGAACGAAGTGCGGGCGCATGTCAAAGAATGCGTCGAGTACGGCTTCGACGCCGCCATCGTGCCGCCGACCTGGGTAGCTGCTGCGCGCCACCAGCTGCAGGGCACGTCCATCCGGCTGGGTTCCATCATCGACTTTCCGTACGGAATGATGACGACTGCCGCCAGGGTGGCCGAGGCGAAGGCGCTGGTGGACGCGGGTGTCGACGAACTGGACTCCACCGTCAACATCGCCCTGTTGCTGAGCCACCGGATGAACAGGTTCGTCGACGACCTGACCGCGCTGGTTGAGGCCGCGTCACCGATCGGGGTGAAGGTGATGCTTGAGCTCCCGCTGCTGGGCGCCGACCAGCGCGCGAAGGTGGTACAGGCGGCCGTCGATGCCGGGGTGGCCTTCGTCAAGAACGCCTCCCGGGGTGCTGTCGGAATCGCCGACCCGGCAACGATCAGCTACCTGCGCCGATCGGTGCCGGCATCGATCGGGGTCAAGGCATCCGGCGGCATCAAGACCATCGAGCAGGTGAGGGCGCTGTTGGCCGCCGGCGCCGACCTGATCGGCACCTCGTCAGGCGTGTCGATCGTCGGCGGTACGGCCGACAGCCGTCGATCCTCGCTCTACAGCTACTGATTCGGCCGGTCGGAGGGGGAGTACTCCCCACCGGTTGACCGTATTTGGACCAGCAAAACCGCTGCGCCGTCGGACAGATCGAAAATAGATTGTCGAACTATGCGCCAACGGGCGCCGGACGCAAGGGGTGAACGTGGCCATGGTGTCTTTCTCACTGAGCGGTGATCCGGGAGCGATCAGAGCCTCGGCATCGACCTGGGGTGAGTTCGCCACAGCGACGCAGAACGCCGTCACGAACATCGGTTCGCTGCAGCTCGGCGGATTCCAGGGTAGCGAGGGCGACACGTTCTCCGGTGGCGTCAACGACGACTTGGTGCCGCACCTGGGTACCACTTCCGAAGCGTGGACGATCGTGTCATCGGCCCTGACCACCTACGCAGGCACCCTGGAGCATCTGCAGAGTCAGTTGAACGCGCTGGCTAGGAAACATGCCTCCCAACAGGCGACCGTGAACTCGGCGAATGCCCATTATCAACAGGCCAAGACAGCAGACAGCCAACACCAGGAATCCCTGCACACGCAGAAGGCGTCGCTCAAGCAGGGACAGAGCATGCCACCGGACACCTACCAGTCGCAGGCCGGTTCGAAACAGGAGGCGCTGAACACCGCTCAGGCGGATTTGAGGGCGCTGGAGACACAAGCACAGGGCATCAACACCCAACATTCGCAGGCACTGTCAACCTGCGTCAACGAGGTCAACAGGGCCAAACACCTGCGCTTCCAGAAGCCGCCCGGATTCTGGGACAACGTTGGCGGGGCCTTCTCGGCTGCCTGGAGCGGTATCAAGAAGGGCGTCTCGTGGGCGGCTGCGCACGTCAGTCCGATCCTCAAGATGGTGTCCATGGTGTCCGGCATGCTGGCGTTGATCCCCTGCCTGGCGCCGATCATGGGCCCCATCTCATTGGTGACCGGTGGCGCGGCGCTGGCGATCGACGTGGCCAATAAACTGATGAACGGTCAAGGTTCCTGGTCGCAGATGGGCCTGGACGCCCTCGGTCTGGTACCGGGGGTCAAGTCGATGTCGGCACTGGGCAGGATGGGCAAGCTGGCCGAGGACGGCTCGAAACTCGGTGGTATTTTGCGGACCATGGGCGAGGCGGACACATTCTGGGCCGTCACCAACAACTTCGCCAGCAAGAGCCAGTTCGCCGTCACCGCGTACATGGCGGGGAACGGGGTCAACGGCAAGAACTGGGGCGACGTCGCGCTGGCCGGGCTCGGTATCAAGATGCCGATGGCCGGCGATCGATTCAACTCGATCCAGAACGTGATCACCGGTGTCGGCGGATTCGCCAACCAGGCGTATAAGAACGTCAATGCGCTGGCGCACGGCAAGTCTGTCACGCCGCTGCAGTGGGTGGCCATGGCGTCGCAGGGGGGCAGGGCCGGGCTGAGTGGCCGCAATATCAAGGCGTACTCCACCGAGGGCAGCAATCCTGACGGGTCGACAAGGGCGGCCAACTCCAATCCGAAGTACGGCTGGCCGGATACCAAGAATGCTGCGACTGGCAGCAAGACCTGGCAATCGGGGAGCACCGGGCTGGCGGCCGCTGTGCTGCGCTACCAGCTATCCAAGGGGCCCTCGAACAACCAGGCACCCCGGACCAGCAGCAGCGCCTCGGCGCCGCGCTGAACCGGCGGTCAGCTGTCTCGACCGGCCCCGTTGGCCGGTGACACCAGTCGGATTGCCGGGACCGCGAAATCTGCTGCAGCAAAGGCACTCTCGACCTTTGTCGTCACGTCGTTGACGCGCTCTACGGGTACCAGCGCGATTGTCGATCCGCCGAAGCCGGCGCCGGTCATCCTGGCGCCAAGCGCGCCGGCGCTCAGCGCCGCATCCACCGCGGTGTCCAGCTCGACGCTTGACACCTGGTAGTCATCGCGCAATGAAACGTGCGAGGCCGTCAGGTCGGCGCCGACAGCAGCCCAGTCGCAACCGGGCGTGCGCAACCGCCGGACCACCGCAAGCACCCGGGCGTTCTCCGTCACCACGTGCCGAACCCGTCGGACCAGCACGGCCCGTTCGGTGGCATCAAACGCGCTGGTCGTGCCGAGGACCGCCAGCGCTGACGGCAGATTGTCGATGTCCCGCAACGAGTTCAGCCCGAGCAGCTCGGCCGCCTGTTCGCAGGACGCCCTTCTCTTGGCGTACTCGCCATCGGCCAGGCTGTGGTGCGCCTTGGTGTCGACGGTCAGCATCTGAAGCCCAGACTCCTCGGGCTGGAAGGGAATGTGTTCGGTACTGTCGGCTCCGATGTCGAAGAACAGCAGGTTGCCCTTGCGGCAGGCCGCAGAGGCCATCTGATCCATCAGACCGGACGGGACCCCGACGAATGCATTCTCGGCCCGCTGACATAGCCTGGCCAGGTCCGAAGGGGTGAGGTGCACTCCGGCCAGCCCCGTCAGGGCCAGTGCTGTCGCGCACTCGATGGCTGCTGACGAGCTGAGTCCGGCACCGACGGGGACGGCGGAGTCGAGGGCCAGCTCGGCGCCAGAGACCTCGATACCGGCTTCGTTCAGGGCCCAGGCGGCACCGAAAATGTAGGCAGGCCAACCGGTCGCGGCTGCAGACCCTGGAGATAGTACGGCTAGTGGCGCCTCCACTATCGCGCCGGGGCGCTGCGCCGTCACTATCCTGATCACTGGCTCGTCGACGGTGCCTGCCGCCAGCTCCGCCCTCGCGTCGATGGCGAAGGGCAGCACCATTCCGTTGTTGTAGTCGGTATGTTCGCCAATCAGGTTGACCCTGCCGGGCGCTGACCAGAGTCCATCGGGCGTTCGGCCGAACCGCTCGCCGAACAGTGTTGTTGCCGTCACGTAGTTGTTGTCCCGTCTGGCCGTGCGGATGAACCTAGTCGGTCGGTGGCGAATTCCCAGGCGTCGGACACCATTTTGTGCACGTCGAACTCCGGTCGCCAGCCGAGTGCATGATGTGCCCGTTCCGCCGACGCCACCAGGGATTTCGGATCACCGGCCCTGCGTGGACCGACCGTCACCGGCAACGGCATGCCAGTGACCTGTTCGATCGCGGTGATCACCTCGCGCACGCTGAAGCCGTTGCCGTTGCCGAGATTGCAGATCAGGTGCTCACCCGGTTCGGCAGCATCCAACGCCAGCACGTGTGCCCGAGCCAGATCCAGTACATGCACATAGTCGCGGATCGGGGTCCCGTCGGGAGTCGGCCAGTCGTCACCATAGATGGTCAGTTTGTCGCGGTGACCTGAGACTGCCTCCAGCGCAAGAGGAATCAGGTGTGTCTCGATCAGGTGCCGCTCACCGGCGCCCAACGCTGCGCCGGCAACGTTGAAGTACCGCAGGGATACTGCACCCAGTGACGTGGCCGTGCACTCGTTGGTAATCATCATGTCGACGGCGAGTTTGGTGGCCCCATAGGTGTTGGTCGGCCTGGTCGGGGTGTCCTCGGTGATCGGCATCTCCGCCGGCTCGCCGTACACCGCTGCCGTCGAGGAGAACACCAGCTTCGGCACGCCGTGGCGGGTGATGGCATCCAGTAGTGCCCTGGTGCCGACAACGTTGGTGTGCCAGTACAAGCTGGGCCGCTCCACCGATTCTCCGACCAAGGACTTGGCGGCGAAGTGCAGCACGGCATCGAAGGCGGCACCGTCGAGCACTGAGTCGGCCTCGCTGATGTCCTGTTCGATCAGCTGCACACCCTGCGGGACGGCATCGGCATGTCCGGTCGAGCAATTGTCCAGCACCACCACCTCGTGCTCGGCCTGCAGCAGGAGTCGGGTGACGACGGAGCCGATGTAGCCGGCGCCGCCGACGACCAGCGTCTTCAACGGGAGATTCCTGCGGTGGCGGCCCGAACAACGCGTGCCTCGTCGTGTTCACTGGGTATCACGATCACATCGCCCACCTGCTCGGCCAGCACCTCTCGGGCCTGGGCATCCAGCAGGTCGTCGGTGAGCAGTGTGTCCACCGCCGATAGCGGGGCGATGAAGGCAAGTCCCACCACGCCCCACTTGGTGTGGTCGGCGACCACAACCAGTCGACGCGCACACTCGACCATCGCTCTATTGGTCTCCGCCTCCAGAAGGTTCGGGGTCGTCAATCCAGCCTTGGCGTCGATGCCGTGCACTCCCATCACCACCAGGTCTACATGCAAGGACCGGATCGCTTGCACCGCAATGGGTCCGACCAGACCATCGGAGGGAGTGCGCAATCCACCGGTCAAGACGACCGTGAGGTCTGGCCGTGATTGGTCGTAAAGCACCTCGGCCACCTTCAGCGAATTGGTGACGACCGTGAGGTTGGGGATCGCTGCCAGGTGCGGAGCCAGTGCCCAGGTGGTGGTCCCAGCGGTAATGGCGATGGCCATTCCGGGCTGGATGAGTTTGGCCGCGTGGGCGGCAATGGCTTCCTTCTCCAGCCTTGCCCGCACCATCTTGGCCTGGAACCCCGGCTCAACGGCGCTGGCAGTTTCGATCGCCGTCGCCCCGCCGTGCACCTTGGTCAACAAACCTTTCCGGTCCAGACTCTCCAGATCACGGCGGACCGTCATATCAGAGACGCCGAGCATCTCGGTGAGATCGGAAACCCGGACTCCGCCGGCCTTGCGCACCTCGTCGAGAATCCGCGCCTGGCGGATAGCAGCCAGCATCTTGTGCCCTCCTTTAGTCCCAGCAGTGTGCCGAATAACGGGCGACCAGTCAACAAAAACGACCGTCACCCTGTTTAGCTGTGTTTGTTCAGCATCACTCGGTATACCCCCAGGGGGTTGCCGGAATCGGCGGGCAGGCGTACCATCCGTGATACCCCTACCCGGTATGGAGACCGCGTGAATGACAATCAGATTCCGGCAACCGGCTACGGGTATACCGCGCAGAAGGCCAGTCATCTGAAACGGCTGCGCCGCATCGAGGGTCAGGTTCGCGGCCTTCAGCGAATGGTGGAGTCAGACGAGTACTGCATCGACATTCTTACCCAGGTCTCGGCAGCAACCAAAGCACTGCAGGCGTTCTCGCTCGAGTTGCTCGACGAACATCTCGAGCACTGCGTCAAGCAGGCGGTGCAGACCGGCGGCACCGAGGCCGACGACAAGATCAAGGAAGCCTCGGCCGCTATCGCCAGGCTCGTCCGCAGCTGAGAGAACCACATGATGAGCAACAGCACTACCTACAGGGTGGTCGGGATGACCTGCCAGCACTGTGTCGACGCGGTGGGCCGGGAACTACGTCAACTTGACGGCGTCACCGAGGTGACGGTGGACCTGGTCGCCGGCGGCGACTCGGCTGTCCGGATCCGGGCTGCCCAGGCCCCGGATCTGGAGGCCGTCAGGCGCGCGGTCGACGAGGCCGGCTACGCCCTGGCGGAGTGACCCGCTCCCGCCAGGCCGAGCCGTCCGCCATCGACTCTTTTTCGAGGAGCACAGCATGACGTCCACCGAACCTGCGACGACGGAACGATCGGTCGACCTGGCCATCGGCGGGATGACGTGTGCCTCGTGCGCAGTCAGGATCTCCAAGAAGCTCAACAGGATGGACGGCGTCAGCGCTACCGTCAATTTCGCCACCGAGAAAGCGCACATCTCACACTCGATCGACGTGCCACCGGAGGCGCTGATCAAGACCGTCGAAGATACCGGATATACCGCAAGGTTGCCCGAACCCGTTGCCGTGCACAGCACTTCCCCGGCCGGTACACGTGCCGAGCACGATCACGGCAGCAACGACGCTGCCTCACTGCGGCAGCGGTTGGTCGTCACCCTGATGCTGACCATCCCGGTAGTCGCGCTGAGTATGGTTCCGGGGTGGCAATTCCGGAACTGGCAATGGCTAGCCCTTGCGCTCGCCTCGCCGGTGGTGTTCTGGGGCGCGCTGCCGTTTCACCGGGCCACCTGGACCAATCTCAAGCATGGCGCCCCCACGATGGGCACGCTGGTGTCGATGGGCATCGGCGTTGCCTATCTCTGGTCGCTGTACGCATTGTTCTTCGGCGGGGCGGGGATGCCGGGAATGCGGATGGATTTCCAACTGCTGGCCTCCCATCGCGGCGGTGGCCTTGACCAGCTGTACCTCGAGGTGGCCACTGGCGTCACCGCGTTTCTGCTCACCGGCCGCTATCTGGAGGCGAAGGCGAAGCGAAGCAGCGGCGCCGCGCTGCGGGCGCGCTGATGGAGTTGGCGGCCAAGGATGTTGCAGTAGTACGCGGCGGAGCGGAGACGCGGATTCCGATCGAGCAACTGGCGGTCGGAGATGTGTTCGTGGTCCGGCCCGGGGAGTCGATCGCCACCGACGGGCTGGTGACGTCCGGCAGCAGCGCGATTGACGAATCCATGCTGACGGGCGAGTCCGTACCTGTCGAGGTATCGCCGGGATCGACGGTGGTCGGGGCGACGGTCAACGCCGGCGGATTACTGTCGGTGCGGGCCACCGGCGTCGGCAGCGACACCAGGATGGCGCAGTTGGCGACGCTGGTGGAGCAGGCTCAGATCGGCAAGGCCCAGGTGCAGCGGTTGGCCGACCGGGTCTCTGGCATCTTCGTCCCAGTAGTGATGCTGATCGCCCTGTTGACGTTCGCGGTCTGGATGCTCACCGGAGGGGGAGCTATTGCTGCGATAACGGCAGCGGTGGCGATCCTGGTGGTCGCCTGCCCGTGTGCGCTCGGGCTGGCCACCCCGACCGCACTGATGGTCGGCACCGGCCGCGGGGCTCAGCTAGGAATACTGATCAAGGGACCGGAGGTGTTGGAGTCGACCAGGAAGGTCGACACCATCCTGCTCGACAAGACCGGAACAGTGACGACCGGCCGAATGGCACTGGTCGAAGTCGTTGCAGCCCAGGGGATAGATGCGATCGAGCTGCTGCGGCTGGCCGGAGCTGTCGAGCACGGATCGGAGCATCCGATCGGCGTCGCCATCGCGGCCGGCGCCCGAGAACGAATCGGCGTGCTTCCGCCGGTGGAGGAATTTGCGAATCTGCCGGGGCTTGGCGTGCGCGGTGTCGTCGACGGACATGCAGTGCTGGTCGGCCGTCCGACCGTGCTCATCGATGAGCACACTCAGCTGGTCCCGAACGAACTGCAGCACGCCCACCACGCAGCCCAGGCCGCCGGAAACTCGGCAGTGTTGGTGAGCATCGATGGCCTGCCGGCTGGGGTGTTGGTGCTGGCCGATGCGGTCAAACCGACATCAGCACAAGCGATCTCGCAACTACGGTCACTCGGGTTGCGGCCCATTCTGTTGACCGGCGACAACGCGAAGACCGCTCAAACGGTAGGCCGGCAGCTGGGGATCGACCCCGTCGACGTGATCGCCGAGGTAACACCGGCCGGCAAGGTCGACCAGGTCAAGAGACTGCAGGAGCAGGACCGGGTGGTGGCGATGGTGGGTGACGGGGTGAACGATGCCGCAGCCCTTGCCCAGGCCGACCTCGGGTTGTCGATGGGCACCGGCAGTGACGTGGCGATCCAGGCCGCCGACCTGACGTTGGTCCGCGGGGACCTGCGGGTCGCTGTGGACGCGATTCGGCTGTCCCGCGCCACCCTTGGCACCATCAAGGGGAACATTTTCTGGGCATTCGCCTACAACTTCTCGGCCATTCCCATCGCCGCGCTCGGTTGGTTGAACCCGATGCTGGCCGGTCTGGCGATGGCCTGCTCCTCGCTATTCGTGGTGACGAACTCGTTGCGGCTGCGCCGGTTCCGCCCGCTCAGTGGCTGAGGAGCTGAGCATTCCAGATCAGTCGAGCAGCCCAGGCGGAGGTTCCTTGAGCATGAAGCCAGCTGCATCGGCCCACAGCGCCCTGCAGCGCCCTGACCACCTAGGTAGGTGAATGTCACCCTGCCCCTGACGTCGTCACGTTCTAGGGTCAACCAGGAAGCCCCTCAGACCGAGTGGCGGACGGCGAATCGGCCGCCGGCTCGGTCTACCGTCCGGCCCACCAAGGAGACCTCATGACGTCCGAACCGTCGTACCTCGAGCTCGGTGTCCCCGATGCCGATAAGGCCCGTGCCTTCTACGGCGCGGTGCTCGGCTGGCAGGCAAGTGGCGACGCGGGCAACGGGCAGGTCGACACCGACTCGCTGAGCATCGGCATCCACGGCGGGGACCCGGATGCTCACTTCGAGGTGTTCTTCAACGTCTCAGACCTGACGGCTGCGGCGCAGCAGGTGGTGCAGCGCGGTGGACGGTTGGTCAGCGAGGAGACGGCCGCCGAAGGGTTCGGTCGGTACCTCGAGTGCGCGGACGACCAGGGCGTCCGGTTCGGGCTGCGGCAACTCGGCTGACACCTGTTTGTGCGTCCCGTCGTTCCCGCAGGTAGCGGAAAGCTGCCACGACGCGCCAGCGGCAGGCGGCGTGTCGTGGCAAGTCTGCGCTACCTGCCGCCGCGCGGTGGACCTGGTGGGCCCATCAGAGGTAGTTAGCCGTGTCCCGCGTCGTTGAAGCCCCGCACCGGTCCACACAGCACTCCGCCGTCGACCGGGAGCACGATGCCGGTGATCCACG
>JALYXB010000242.1 GCA_030947305.1 Actinomycetota bacterium
TGCTGGCCGGCCGCGACATCACCGGTGTCGCACAGACCGGCACCGGCAAGACCGCCGCTTTCGGGCTGCCGCTGCTGGCCGAGGTCGATCCTGCGGAGCGCCGGGTGCAGGCGCTGGTGCTGACCCCTACCCGCGAGTTGGCAATGCAGGTCGCCGCCGCCATCACCACTTTCGCTGCGCACATGCCTGGTCTTCAGGTCGTCTCCGTCTACGGCGGCGCACCGTTCTTGCCGCAGAAGGCGGCGCTGGCCCGCGGCGCCCAGGTCGTCGTCGGCACTCCCGGGCGCATCATCGATCACCTCGAGCGACATACCCTCGACCTTTCCGGTGTCCGCTTCCTGGTGCTGGACGAGGCGGACGAGATGTTGCGGATGGGGTTTGCCGAGGACGTCGACCGCATCCTGTCCGAGGCGCCGGCCGAGCGCCAGACGGCGCTGTTCTCCGCCACCATGCCGCCGGCCATCCGCAAGGTCTCCAAGACCCACATGACCAGTCCCATCGACATCACCGTGGAGGGCAAGACCAGGACCACCACCTCGGTTGAGCAGACCTTCTCCATCGTTCCGTTCCGCAGCAAGGTCGACGCGCTGTGCCGGGTACTTGAGATGGCTGATGGCCCCCAGGCGGGGAAGGCCACCATCGTCTTCGTCCGCACCAAGTCGGCCTGTGACGAGGTCGGCGCAGCCCTTGCGGCGCGCGGAGTTTCGGCTGCTGCGCTCAATGGTGACGTCGCCCAGCGCGACCGCGAGAAGATCGTCGAGCGACTGCGGGCGGGCTCCATCGACGTGCTGGTCGCCACCGACGTCGCCGCCCGCGGGTTGGACGTCGACCGCATCGACCTGGTCGTCAACTTCGACGCCCCGCGCGAGTCGGAGAGCTACGTGCACCGCATCGGACGTACCGGCAGGGCCGGCCGAACCGGCAGGGCGCTGACCTTCTTCACCCCGCGGGAGATCTTCCAGGTCAAGGTGATCGAGCGGGCGACCGGCAACGTGATGACGCAGGTCACGCCGCCGAGTGCTGCGGATGTTGCCAAGCATCGCACCGCGAAAGTTCTTGCGGCGGCGCAGGATCGAGTCGGCAAGGACCGCATCGAGCAGTTCCGCAACGAACTGATGTCGTTCGCCGAGCATCAGTCGCTGAGCGTCTACGACGTCGCGGCCGCCCTGCTGGCCGCAGCGGCGGGCGACGACGGTTCATCTGTCCGGCCCGAGCCGGAGATGGAAACCCTTGCCAGGCATGCGCACCGCGCCGAGCACGGCACCGGCAGTTACGCCAAGCAGAGCCACCGTGCGGACCGGCCGGGCAAGTACGACAACAAGTCGGATCGGCAGACTCGGCCGGAGCCGCGCCGCAAGCGAGTGGACGGACCCGCCGGCCCGCGCTGGCGAGTTGCCGTCGGACGCAATCACGGTGTGCGACCGGCCGGCATCGTCGGCGCGATCACCGGTGAGGGCGGAATTGCCGGCCGCGAACTCGGTCGGATCGACATCTTCGACACCTACAGCGTTGTCGAGATCGCCACCCAGCTGTCCCCGGCGATAGTCGGCAAGATCGGTTCGGCCATGGTCAGCGGCCAGAAGCTGCGAATCCGCCGCGAGCAGGACTGATCTCAGCTGGTCACCCGGCCTGCCAACCTCTCGCACAACACCCGACAATTGACCGCCGCATTGCCGTAACTCACCACGGTACGACGTCTATCAGCTGCGCCCGGCCAGCCGGTGTCCACCACCACTGCATCTGGGCGCTGGCGAACAATCTCGTCCAATTCCGCCCTGTCGGGTGAACCGGCCCCGCTCCTCACCAATACCAGTATCGGCCGATCGACATCCGCAAGCTGCCGGTCAGCGCCCCGGTCAAGCAGCTGCAGCTCGGGCCAACTCCAGGTCAGGGCGTCGAGCAGCCGCTGGGAGACCGGACCGGCCGCGGCGTTGCTTCCGGTGCGCAGATCGATCACCGCCGGCGGCGCGGTGATCACCAGCTGCTCGTCGACGTTGATCGCGCGCTCGGCGGCGTTTCGCCCGATCGCCCGTAATTCGGGTGCAGCAGCGTCGAGCCCTGGCACCGGCTGGTGGGCGATGGAGGCCATCGCCGCGCGCCGGCGCTCAACCGAGCGAGTCAGCGACTCCTGCGACACTCGCCCGTCGGCCACTGCCGCCAGGATCTCCTCAATGCAGTCCAGGTACAGCTGCTGGTCGTCGATCTGTGGAGGGTGGCCGGCATTGGCGGTGTTGCCAAGGCACAGCAGGTCGGCGCCGGCCAGTAGCGCCATCACCACCGCCCCCGGCACGCCGTGACGGGCGGCCACCGCTCGCATGTCCAGCGCGTCGGTAACGACCACCCCGTCGAAACCCATGTCCTGGCGCAGGATCTCGATCCAGCGCGGGCTGATCGATGCCGGCAGCTCATCGACCGCCGGAACCACCAGGTGCCCGGGCATCACCGCCGCCACTCCGGCCCGCACCGCGGCCGCAAACGGCACCAGCTCCCGCCGCCGCAGCTCGTCAAGCTCGTACGGCAGGTAGGGAACGGCCAGGTGGGAGTCCACTCCCGGGTCGCCGTGGCCGGGAAAGTGCTTGGTACAGGCCAACACTCCGGCGGCCTGCAGGCCGCTGAGGTAGCCGACAGAGTGCCGCATCACCAGCTCCGCATCGGCGCCGAACGAGCGGATGCCGATCACCGGGTTGTCCGGGTTGGAATTGATGTCGGCCACCGGTGCCAAGTTGCAATCGATCCCGATGGCCCGCAGCAGCCGGCCGTGGGCCGTTGCCAGCTCCATCGTCAGCGCAACGTCGTCTACCGCGCCAAGAGCCGCAGCCCCCGGCAACGACGATCCCGGTCCTGACTCGATCCTGGTGACGTCACCGCCTTCCTCGTCGCTGGCGACCAGCACCCGGTCGGCGCCCCGGCCGCGCTGCCCCTGCAGCTCTGCGGTGAGCGTCGCCGTTTGCTGCAGCGACTGCAGATTGTGGCCGAACAGGACCAGCCCGCCCAGGCCACCGTCCACGGCGTCGCGCAGCCACGCCGGAACGGTGGTGCCATTGAAGCCCGGCGCCAGCACCCCGGCAGCGAGCACCCGAAGTCGGGCGGGCAAGTGGTCGGCTGGTCGGATCATGGTCATCCATCAGCCCGACTCACCGTCGGCCGCAGATCGGCAACCGGCGGGGCCCAAGAATCCGTGTCCGCGTCGATCTGGTCGCCGCTGCGGATGTCCTTCACCTGATCGCCGGCGGGCTGCTCGCCATCGCCGGGGAACCAGACGTACGGGATACCGCGTCGCTCCGCATAACGGATCTGCCTGCCGAACTTGGCAGCCGTCGGTGCCACCTCACACGGGATACCTCTGTCCCGCAACGCTTTCGCCACCGCCGAAGATCGATCTCGCTGATCGTCGGAAACCAGTGCGATCAGCACGCAGGCCGGCGTCGACCTGCTGGCCATCAGTAGACCTTTGCCAACCAGTAACCCCAGCAAGCGTGATATCCCGATGGAGATTCCGACCCCCGGATAGCTGGTCTTACCGTCGGAGGCCAGCGCGTCGTAGCGACCGCCGGAACAGAACGATCCCCACGATTCGTTGCCGATCAGTTGGGTCTCGTAGATCGTCCCG
>JALYXB010000075.1 GCA_030947305.1 Actinomycetota bacterium
GGGCAGGTGATCAGCGGCCAGGCGAACCGGCTGCTGCGCACTACCTCGTCCTCCTGCGTGGGCCGCCCGGATTTTCTCCGAACCTTCACTCACCGCTACTGAACGAATCAGCGCGGGCGAGAGCCGACGGTCTTCGGTGGAACTTCCAAGAGGATACCGGGCGGCCGCACACCGGACCAAATCCAGCGTCAGCACGTGGGACGGTGGACGGATCAAGGGGCGTTGAACGCGATGGTCCGCGGCGGCTGGCCTGTTAGCCGTTGTACACCGTCGAGGCAGCTGGCGCCTCGATCGTCACCGGCACGTTGAAGGCATCGATCGTCACAGTGGTGTGCTGGGTGATCCCGTGAACGGTCAGGCCGACAGCGGTCTTGACCACCCGATGGTGATCCTCGATCCAGTAGGTCGACTTGACGTCCGTCATCCCACTTGCCTCAATCTGCTGGCCGTAGTCCTTTAAGTCGGGTGGCAGCACAGCGGCGATCTTAGTCAGGTCGATGTCGACGGCGTACTTCGTCGCATCGAAGGAGCCGACACTCTCCATGCCCACCGTGGTGATCGACTTGGCGGCCTTGGCGAAAAAGACGTAGCTCTCGGTGCCGGCGAGCTGCAGCATTGATCCGATGGACTTGCCGATGGCGGCGATGGTCGGATCCGATGAACCTGCATCCAGCAGCACCCATTGTTTGCCGGCGGCCTTGCTGCCGACCAGCGAGATGATCGCGGCGCCGCCCAGGTATGCCCTGCCGTTGATCAGCCGCATGTTGATCGGGATCGAGGAGCCGCTCTCGACCAGTGACATCGCCATCTCGGCGGCCTTCAGCCGGCCGCCTTTCAGTGTCTCCTTGAGGGTGGCCCTCTCCTTGATCGGCCCAATAACCTCGACGGAGCCGGTCAGCGAGGTCACGCTCGTCATCCCGTCCTGCAGTTGCTGTGCCCAGGTCTGCGGATCGACGGCGGCACCGTCGCCGCCGGCCGTCGACGCGATCGCAGACGGCCCGTCGGTGTGGCCAGACCCGGGTGCACCGTCGGTGGGGCTGGAGCCGGGCGCACCATCGGTTGTCTGCAGCGTTCCGGCGCTGGCAGCAGCCTCGGCCGTGCCTGCGGTCTGCGTCGAACAGCCGGCCAACACCAGCCCAACGGCTGCAACAGCGGCAATGAACGAACGGGAGCGAGGGAGCATCGATCCTCCGACCATCGACGGTGGGGTCGATCGGAACGACCCGGTCTCAGTTCGACGCGCCGGCCGGCCGCCAGGCTCCATCGTTTCGGCTGGGTCAACTATTTGCTACCGACGACGCCGTCCGATTGATACTGCTGCTGTCAGGCCCCTGCGATGTCCGCTGCGCCTGCGGTGGCCGCATCGGCGGAATCCTCGGCTCCGGCGGTCAGCAGGTTCTTGATGACGGTCGGATCGACAAAGATGCCGGGACCCATGGTGGTGCTCATGGCGATCTTCTTGACGTAACGGCCCTTGGCAGCGGCCGGCTTGGCCCGCAGCACCTCGTCGAGCGCGGCGCCGTAGTTCTCGACCAGCTGCTCGGTGGCGAAGGAGGCCTTGCCGATCACCAGATGCAGGTTCGCGGCCTTGTCCACCCGAAAGTTGATCTTGCCGCCCTTGATGTCGGACACCGCCTTGGTCACGTCGGCGGTCACCGTCCCGGTCTTCGGGTTCGGCATCAGTCCACGTGGTCCGAGGACCCTGGCGATCCGGCCAACCTTGGCCATCTGATCGGGCGTGGCGATGGCGGCGTCGAAGTCCAGCCAGCCGCCCTGGATCTTCTCGATCAGGTCGTCACTGCCGACCACGTCGGCGCCGGCGGCTTCGGCCTCGACGGCCTTGTCGCCGACGGCGAACACGATGACGCGTGCGGTCTTGCCGGTGCCGTGCGGAAGGTTGACGGTGCCGCGGACCATCTGATCGGCCTTGCGCGGGTCAACGCCGAGCACCATGGCGACCTCGACGGTGCCGTCGGCCTTGCCAATGCTGGTCTTCTTGGCCAGCTCAGCGGCTTGCAGCGGGGTGTAGAGCCGTTCCCGGTCGACAAGATCTGCCGCCGCGCGATATGCCTTGCTGCGCTTCATGTTTCCTTCTCCTCATGCTGTTGGAGTTCGTGGTGCGGGCCGAAGCCGACCCTCCCACTGCTGCCGACCGAGGGTTCGCGATCGAGCATTTGAATCGAGCAGTTGAATCGAGCATGGACCGGCGGACGGTGTGCTGCTCAGACGCCCTTGACCGTGATGCCCATAGAACGAGCGGTACCGGCGATGATCTTCGCCGCCTGGTCGACGTCGTTCGCGTTCAGGTCGACCCTCTTCAGGGTAGCGATCTCGCGCACCTGATCCATCGATACCGATGCGACCTTGACGGTGTGCGGGGTGCCGGAGCCCTTCTCGACTCCGGCGGCCTTGAGCAGCAGCCTGGCGGCCGGCGGGGTCTTGAGCTTGAAGTCAAATGAACGATCTTCGTACACGGAGATCTCGACAGGGACGACGTCACCGCGCTGCGACTCGGTGGCCGCGTTGTAGGCCTTGCAGAACTCCATGATGTTGACGCCGTGCTGACCGAGCGCCGGACCCACCGGCGGTGCCGGGTTGGCCGCGCCGGCCTTGATCTGGAGCTTGATGATCGCTGCCAGCTTCTTCTTCTTGGGAGGCATTTCTTGTCTGGTCTTTCTCTTCAGGGTGTGCCGGGCGGTCCGGCGGGTTGACGGAGCTGCTGCGCTCAGATCTTGGCGACCTGGGTGAACGACAGCTCGACGGGTGTCTCGCGGCCGAAGATCGAGACGAGGACCTTGAGCTTCTGGCCGTGCGCGTCGACCTCGTTGATGGTCGCCGGCAGGGTGGCGAACGGACCGTCCATCACGGTGACCGACTCGCCGACCGAATAGTCCACCTCGGTACGGACAGATTCGCCGTTGGTGGACGCCGCCTGCGAGGTCTTCTTCGGTGTAGCGGGGACGAGGATCTTGACGACCTCGTCGACGCTCAGCGGCGACGGCCGCTGTGCGGTGGCCCCGACGAAGCCGGTAACGCCAGGGGTGTTGCGGACGGCGCTCCAGGAGGCATCCGTCAGCTCCATCCGAACCAGGATGTAGCCCGGGTAGACCTTGCGCTGGACCTGCTTTCGCTGGCCGTTCTTGATCTCGGTGACCTCTTCGGTCGGAACCTCGATCTGGAAGATGTAATCCTCCATGTCCAGCGAGTGGATGCGGGTCTCGAGGTTGGCCTTGACCTTGTTCTCGTATCCCGCGTAGCTGTGCACCACATACCAGTGACCATCAGCAGCGCGCAGGCTCTCCCGCAATTCAGCGGCGGGGTCGGCAGACTCGGCAGGCTGGGCGCCATCGGTCGGCTCGGTCGATGGCGCCTGGTCGGCGGCATCGGCTGTGAGTACGTCAGCAGCGTCGGCGGCCGGCGCGTCGGCGTGCTCAGCTGGTGCGTCGGCGTGCTCGGCCGCGTCGGCGGCCTGCTCGTCGGTCAGCGCACTGCCGGTGAATTCGGTGCCTGGATCGGAATCGATCAGCGCCGAGGCGTGCTCGGTACTGTCGATGATCTCGGCACTGGCGGTGTTCTCGCCGGTGGGGCTCGACACGATTTTCTCGCTTCCTGGTTCGGTGATGGCGTGGGAGATGGCTGCTGCTTCGGGCAGATACGGCTCGGCTGACGGGTGGCGCGTCAGCCGAAGACCGCCAGCACCAACTTGGCGAAGCCGACGTCGAGTCCGTAGACCAAGGCCACCATGAACACGACGAAGATGATCACCACTGTCGTGTACACAACCATCTGGTTGCGCCCGGGCCAGATCACCTTCCGCAGCTCGGCGACCACTTCACGCAGGAAGCGCAGCAGCCGGGCGAAAACGTTCTCCTTGTCCCCGCGGTCGATGTCCCTGGCGGCCGTCGCGCGGCCCTTCTTTTCGGTGACCCCGGCCCTGACCGCTGCCGATCGCCTGGCGGCGGCCCTTGCCGATCCGGCAGCAACAACGCCGGCGCCGACCAGCGCCCGGTCGGAGCCGTCATCGTCACCCTCGTCGTCAGCGTCACTGCCGAGGCTGAGGTCGGCGGCTGACTCGTCGGCGGTGTCGCCGTCAGCCGAATCGTTCGCGTCGTCGAGGAGCTCGTCGCCGGCAGGATCAGCGATCGGAGCCGCATCCGATAGCGGAGTAGCCGAAGGGACCGCGGCGGTCGGGTCTGCTTCCGCAGTGCCCTCCGGGCCGTCGGTGCCGTCGTGATCGTTGCTCACGCCTCTACCTCGTCCTCACCTTTTGGCCGTCAAAGCCGATCGAAACGTGTTGCCATCGATCGAACGGGCCGGCCGTTTTGCTGGAGCAGGGGCGACAGGACTTGAACCTGCAACCTGCGGTTTTGGAGACCGCTGCTCTGCCAGTTGAGCTACGCCCCTCAGTACTGCGTCACCATCGTGTCACTGCACCGTCGCCGTCTTTTCGTTGTCATTGCTGGTTCTCGATCGCAGCTGGTTCTCGAACGCAGTATCGTCATCCGCAAATCAGGGCCCGTTCACGAGACCGGGATGCGCCTTCGGCCCCGTCTACCGGCTGATCCGCCCGGGCAGGAGATTTCGGCGGTTCCGTCGGCGGGCAGGCTCCAGCACACCCCAGGTGGTCAAGTGTAGGCCACCGACCCACCCGCGGACGAATTCGCCGGCGGCTGCCAGACTTGCCTCTAGGACCGTTCCAGCTGCCGAGGAGAACCCGCGTGTCCGAGCATGCCCTGTCTGCGCTGTCGGCCGCCGAGCTGACGGCGTTTGCCACCACCCAGCAGGCTGCCCACGACACCCTGGTCGGACGCGGACTGGCGCTGGATCTGACCCGCGGTAAGCCGTCCGCCGAGCAGCTGGATCTGGCCAACGGGCTGCTCGACCTACCGCGCGGACACACCGACCCGACCGGCGTCGACTGCCGCAACTACGGTGGCCTGCTCGGGCTGTCGGGGTTGCGGGCGATCTTCGCCGACCTGCTCGGTGTCGACACCAGTCAGCTCGTCGCGCAGGGCAACAGCAGTCTGCAACTGATGCACGAAACCCTGGTGAACTGCCTGTTACACGGCGCCGTCGACTCGCAGCGACCGTGGATCCGGGAAGAGAAGCTGACGTTCATCTGCCCCGTTCCCGGCTACGACCGACACTTTGCTTTGCTCGAGTCGCTGGGGATCGAGATGGTGACGGTGCCACTGAACGACGACGGCCCGGATCCGGCGGCGGTGGCCAGGCTGGTTGCCGACGATCCGAGCATCAAGGGGCTGTGGATCGTGCCCACCTACTCCAATCCTTCTGGCGCAGTGTGTTCGCAGGAAGTGGCGGCGGCGCTCACCGCGATGCCGGCCGCCGCGCCGGATTTCAAGATCTTCTGGGACAACGCATACGCGCTGCACCACCTGACGGCCGAGGAGACAAAGAGTCCCGACGTATTGTCGCTGGCGTCGGCCGCCGGCCACCCGCACCGCCCGGTGCTGTTCGCGTCCACCTCGAAGATCAGCTTCGCCGGCGCCGGAGTGGCATTCTTCGGGGGCTCGGCGGAGACGATCGACTGGTGGAGCAAGCACCAGTCAAAGGCAACCATCGGGCCGGACAAGGTCAACCAGCTGCGTCACCTGCAGTTCTTCCGGGACCCGGAAGGGGTGCGCGCCCACATGAGCAAACATCGCAGCATCATCGCGCCGAAGTTCGCCGAGGTCGAACGCGTCCTGTCGGAGCGGCTGGGCGGCTACCAGGTCGCCTCATGGACAACGCCGACCGGCGGATATTTCGTCAGCGTCGACGTGCTGCCTGGCACCGCCGGGCGGGTGGTCCAACTGGCGGCTCAAGCCGGCATCGCGCTGACCCCGGCCGGCTCGTCGTTCCCCTACGGCAACGACCCGCACCAGCAGAACCTGCGGCTGGCGCCGACATTTCCGGTGCTGGCCGAGGTGACCGAGGCGATGGACGGTTTCGCTACCTGCGTGCTGCTGGCAGCCGCCGAGAAACTCGGAGCCGGCTGACCGCGGCGTTGTGCCCTCCGTAACCACACCCCCGGCCCACGCGTCCACAAAGCCGCGTGTCGGCGAATGAGCAGCAGTCCTGTGCAACGAGCAGGCGAAGCTTCTGCTGCTCATCGCACAGGACTGGTGCCCATTCGAGGTGTCCGGGCGCCAGGAAGCAGCGTGAGCGGTGGGCTCGACGCACTAGGAATCCGAGCCGTGCGCCAGGATTACAGACCGATTCTGGGCAACGAGCGCCAGCTGCCCGTCAGCTGTCCTCGCGCGAGTGTTCGTTGGCCGAGGGTAAGCGCCCTGCTGAGCCGGCGGCAGGTCTCTCGCTGCCGTTCATCAGAGGCGAGTTCCGTGTCCGACACCCGGACCACGATCCAACCCTGCTCCCGGAATCGGTCTTCCCTGCGTTTTTCTTTGGCGATTGCCATCCTGGCCGTTTCGCCGGGAGCCAACAGTTCGTCGTATTTCGCCGGTCCGTCGAATTCGCACAGCACTGCATACTGCTCCAGCCCGAAGTCGGCTCTGCCCAGAAAGTTCCCGTCCGGTCCGAACACCCGCAGCTGCGGCTCTGGTCTGGGAAGCCCGAACGTGCGGAAGAGCACTCTGGTCCTGGACTCCCCGATGCTTTCGCTCCTGCCGTCGGCAAATTCGAATACCCGCCGCGCCCTACCGACACCCGGGCCGGTCCGGACCCTGTCGAGTTGGGCGCGAAGGCACGATGGCCGGACCAGTGAGTGGTGCAAGGCGAAATCCGTTGCTGCCACCGCAGTTTCGAACGGCAGCGTGCGTCCTATGTCGAACAAGGTACGGGCGACCGACGTCACCTGCAGGCCATTGAGCTCGACCACGTCCTCGTCGGGCAGAAGAGCCGTGTGCAGCTGACGATCAGTACTGGTCCTGCTGCCACCACGTGCCGGGCGAACCGTATGGACTCGCTGCATCGGCGCTCTGAACAGTGGCACTCCATGCAATACGGCGGCCGATTGATGGCTGACGACCGTCGCAGGCGTCTGGCTGGCGACGGCGGCGACCCGGAGGCGATAGGCGTCCGGTCTGGTTCTGTCGGACTGCTCGACGTAGACACCCTGAGCCAGTCGCAACCATCGTCCGCTGCGGCACATTCGAAGAATCTCCACGTCGGAGAATCCTCGGTCACGCAGCTCGGCGCGCCGAATCAGCTCGGTGCTGGGGCGGTTAATCATCGGCCCAGATTGGGCGACTCCGATCAGCGTCGGGACCCAACCCTTGAATCCTGTGGACAGGTTCGAGTATGTGGACAACTTGACGCGAGCGTTCGAATTGCTGCCGGCAGCCCGACACCCGCTTGAGCAACTCGGTTTCGCAATGAGCAACGGAAGGTTCTACTGCTCATCATCAAAAGCTGTTGCTCATTCGCCGTTCGGGTGGCGGAGGCGAGGGACGGCCGGACTCAGGTGCGGGTGACGGCAGGTCGGCGGGTCTGGCTGAGGCGCGGGACCGGCCGGAAGCAGGGCGTCAGCTGAGCCGGACGGTGGCACGGGCCTTGCCCAGCACGGTCTGACCGTTGCACTTCGCGGTGATGTCGACCCGCGCCGTCCTGGCATCGGCCGCCAGCGCACCGATCTTTGCAGTGATCTCGATGTCGGCACCGTCGGGGTCGGCAACCACGACGGGCCGGGTGAAGCGCACTCCGTACTCGACCAGTGCCGAAGGATCGGCCAGCCAGTCGGTGACGATGCGACCCGCCGTCGCCATGGTGAGCATGCCGTGCGCGACCACGTCGGGCAGGCCGACCGACTGTGCGACGTGTTGGTTCCAGTGAATGGGGTTGAAATCGCCGGACGCCCCGGCGTAGCGCACCAGCTGGGCCCGAGTGAGGTGGGCCGTCTGTGGGGGCAGTTCGTCACCAACGGACAGCGAGTCGAAGCTGACGGTCACGGCGCCGCCCGCGACACCAGGGTGCCGAACGCCGTCACCACCTGGCCGTCGGACGCATCGCTGATATCCGAGCGCAGCCCGATGATCTCGTTGCTGCCGAGTGTCTTGATGGATTCGATGACGACGGTGCAGCTCAGTTCGTCGCCGGCGACGATCGGCCGGACGTAGCGGAACCGTTGGTCGCCGTGCACCACCCTGGAAAAGTCCAGACCCAGCCCGGGGTCGAAGAGCACCGCGTCCTGGGCTCTGGCGACCACAGCGATGGCGAAGGTCGGCGGGGCCACCAGGTCCTGATAACCGGCCGCCCGCGCAGCTGCCCGGTCACGACTCAGCGGGTTGGAATCGCCGATGGCGACGGCAAACTCGCGCACCTTCTCAACCCCGACCAGGTAGGCCTCGACAGCGGGAAACTCACGTCCGACGAAAGACAGATCCATAGACACGACGGTACGACCGTTCGGATCAGCGAGTCTCTTTATGGACCGTGTGCTTGACGCAGTTCGGGCAGAACTTCTTGATCTCGAGGCGGTCGGGATCATTGCGACGGTTCTTACGGGTGATGTAGTTGCGGTGCTTGCAGACCTCGCAAGCCAAGGTGATCTTCGGGCGAACGTCAGTGGCGGCCACGGTAGCGAGTCTCTTTCTGTCAAACGTGGGCAGCTGCTTGCACACAGCCACCCGCGGGCGGAAATACCGCCCGGCGGGCGGTGTGGTAGCGGTGGCCGGACTTGAACCGGCGACACAGCGATTATGAGCCGCTTGCTCTACCGACTGAGCTACACCGCCTTCGGGGATCTCGCGATCTCCGTCAGAACAACGGCCGCAGGCCTTTGAGAGCCTACGGCCGGTGGTTCCGAGCCCCTTTACGGAATCGAACCGTAGACCTTCTCCTTACCATGGAGATGCTCTGCCGACTGAGCTAAAGGGGCATGCAACAACGGCGCAGGACTGCTCCTGCTGCGGGCTCAACGATACAGCACAGCGCCCACCCCGCTAAATCCTACGAAGCCCCCCGACCGGAGATGGAGACGTCCGCCAGGAGGTCGTCGCCGCCGGTCGGCGACACACCGCTCTGGCGGGAAATACAGACAGCGGGCCCGGTTTGAGGGCCCGCTGTCGGTGCGTGGCAGGTGAGGGATTTGAACCCCCGTAGGCAATGCCGGCTGATTTACAGTCAGCTCCCTTTGGCCGCTCGGGCAACCTGCCGTGCGCGAACAGCCTATAACGGGCGGGCTACCGGATCCCAATCGCCGCGGCACCGGGCAAGATGGGTCACCTGAGCGCCAACAAGCTCGGGCCGACTAGTAGCACAACTCCCGATGCAACTCCCCGCGCAATGAGATCAGGAAGGTGTGACCAGTGGCCGATCCGTCGTTCGACGTGGTGTCAAAGGTGGACCATCAGGAGGCCGACAACGCCCTCAACCAGACCGCCAAGGAGCTGAGCCAACGGTTTGACTTCCGCGGCACCGGCGCCGGTGTCGAGTGGTCGGGCGACAACGGGGTGACGATCACCGCCTCCACCGACGAGCGCTGCAAGGCAGCCATCGAGGTGTTCAAAGAGAAGCTGATCAAGCGCGGCATCTCCCTGAAGTCGTTCGAGGTCGGCGAGCCGCAGGCGTCCGGAAAGCTCTACCGGGTTACCGGCACGATGGTCGACGGCATCTCCAGCGAGAACGCCAAGAAGATCGCCAAGAAGATCCGTGACGACGGCCCGAAGGGCGTGCAGGCGCAGATCCAGGGCGATCAACTACGGGTGTCGGGCAAGAAGAAGGACGACCTGCAGGCCGTAATGACGCTGCTGCGGGGGGCTGACCTCGACGTCGCGTTGCAGTTCACCAACTACCGCTGAGTGCCAGGCCGCAGGACGGTCCTGCTGCGCCGACAGCGGTCGGACGCCGCTCAGTCGCGCAGTTCCAACGTGCAGCACTTGATGCCGCCGCCGGCCTTGCGGAACTCCGAGACATCGACAGGCACCGGCGTGTAACCGGCGGCCGCCAGATCGCGCCTGAGCTGTTCGGCCTGGGCGGCAACCACCACGTTCTTGCCGTCGCTGGTCGCGTTGAGTCCGAACCAACTGGCGTCGGCCAGGGTGGCGATCACCGCATCCGGGTACAGCTCGCGCAGCAGCCGTTGTGAGGACGCGCTGAATGCCTCGGGGAGATAGGCGATCTCGTCGGCACCGAGGATCGCAAGGGCGGTGTCCAGGTGGTAGAAGTGCGGGCTCACCAGCTCCAGCGGCACCACTCGCACGTTGAGCGCCGCCGCGGTGCTGGCGTGCGCCCGAGGATCGGTGCGAAACCCGCTACCGGCCAGCAAGACCGAGCCGGTCCACAGGTAGTCGCCCTCACCCTCGTTCACGAAGTCGGCGGACACCACATCGGCGTAGTGGGCGCGGAACCAGGCTCTGTACGGCCGCTCCTCGCCGGTGCGCTCGGCTCGCAGGAACTTGGCTGCCACCACTAACCCGCCGACGACGGTGCCCGCGTTGGCCGCGAACACCATGTCCGGCTGGCCGGCAGCACCCTCGATCACCTGGACGGAGTGGCCGAGCTCCGCGTAGGCGGCGCGCAACGTTTCCCACTGCTGCAGAGCGAGGTCGCGGTCGACCTCGACATCCGAATCCATCCAGGGGTTGATCTCGTAGGTGACGTCGAAATGATCCGGTCGGCACATCAGGTAGCGGCGCGGACGAGCCACCCGCTCGGGGATGGATTGGATCTCGGCGGCATCGCGGCCGACGTCATCGGCAAGATCTTCGACAGCTTGGGTCATAACCCGAACGATAGGATCTGGAGCGACGAAACGACAAGTGGCTCACCGGCCGGATGGAGCACAGTTCATTGCAGATCGACAAAATCGACAGCCACATCATTTCGTGCCTGGTGGCCGAGGCCCGCAGCTCGTTCCGCGAGATCGGGCTCGAAGTGGGCCTGTCTGCACCGGCGGTCAAGCGCAGGGTCGATCGGCTGCGCGAGGAAGGCGTGATCACTAGTTTCACCGCCCGGTTGGATCCGACCCGGGTGGGTTGGACGACACAGGCTTTCGTTGCCGTCACCTACCATGGCAACGTGTCGCCGGCGCGGATCAAGCAGTTCCTGGCGCCGATTCCCGAGGTGATTGCCGCCTACACGGTCTCCGGCGCCGACGACATCCTCGTCCACCTGTGCGCCGCCGACATGGCGCACTTCGAGCAGGCCCTTGAGCGGATCAGGTCCGGCGAAGGCGTGGCTCGCACCGAGTCGACGATCGTGCTGTCGTCGCTGCTCGATCGCCCCGCGGCCGCCGTGCCGCCCACCCTGGCCTGACGACCGCCGGAGCGGCGTGACAAATTCCTTCCATGAGCCGAGGTGCGGTAGCGGGTGTCGCCGCTTATCTGATGTGGGGACTGTTCCCGCTGTTCTGGCCGCTGTTGGAGCCAGCCGGCGCGGTGGAGATCCTGGCGCACCGAATGATCTGGTCGTTGGTGGTGATGGCTGTGGTCGTCAGCATGCTGGGAGCGTGGCGCACCGTCACCAGGATGCCGGCGCGAGTCTGGTGGCAGGTGGCGGCGGCCGCAGTACTCATCTCGGTGAACTGGGGCGTCTACATCTATGCCGTCAACCACTCTCAAGTGATCGGAGCCTCCCTGGGCTACTTCATGAATCCGTTGGTGAGCGTGCTCATCGGGGTAGTGCTGCTGGGCGAGCGGCTGCGCCCGGCCCAATGGATCGCCGTCGGTCTCGGCGTCGTCGCGGCCGCAGTCATCAGCTTCGGGGATGGTCGAATCCCCTACCTGTCACTGACTCTGGCCGCAAGCTTCGGACTCTACGGACTGGTAAAGAAGGTGATTCCGCTGCCGCCGACCACATCGCTGACCTCGGAAGGCATCGTGCTGGCACTGCCGGCACTGGCCACCATCGTGGTTCTTCAGACGCGCGGCGACGGAACTCTCACCCACCACGGCATCGGTCATATCGGATTGCTGATGCTGACCGGCGTGGTCACAGTAATACCACTGTTGGCGTTTGCCGTTGCGGCGCAAGCGCTTCCGCTGTCCGTACTGGGACTGTTGCAGTACCTGACACCGGTTGTGCAATTCTTGCTCGGCGTATTGTGGGCGCACGAGAAGATGCCGACGACCAGCTGGATCGGCTTCGTCGGAGTCTGGTGCGCCTTGGCAGTGCTGTCGGCAAGCGCGCTTCGACGGGCGCGGCGGAACGCCGGCGAAAAGCAACTGGCCGACGCAATGCACCCGACGGTGCCGGTTAACGCAGACGGCGAAGCGACCGGCGGCCGACGACAGAGCTGACATCGGCAGCGGAAGTCCGATCTTCGTCGCCGGCATCCGGTGCCTACAGTGGGATCCATCGGCAGAGGGAGTCGGCATGGGCATCTTGGACGCGTTGCGCGGGCGCAAGTCCAACGACGACGACTCCGGCGCCGAGATCGGTCCTGGCGATCCGGCTGCACCGGATCCCACCGACTTCCGGCCGCGCATCGACGGCATTTACCTCGCCGATTCCGGCGCATTGCAGTTCACCGATGCCAGGGTGCGCGAAGTCTGGGGTGTTGCCGGCCGGGGCGCTGCCAGGCAGGCGTTGGCCGGATCGGACGTCCGAACCGGCGAATACACCCCGACAGGAAGGTTCAGCGTCGGCGCGCCCTTCGAGATGTTGGTGGCCTTCACCGTCACCGAGATCGGGGAGGACTTCTTCGTTGCCCGCCGCACCGATGCCAAGGATCGATCCATCGTCGAGTCGCGGTATGTCTTCCTCGCCAACATGGTCGGATCCTGACTTCAGTGTCGGGGTAGGTGCGATGCAGGATGCGCAGGCCGTGCTGGGTTCTCGCCCGGCCCGGCCGCAAACTGCCGCCTTCAGATTCCGCCGTGGCGCACGGCAAAATGTTTCCGGCACTTCTCAGTGATGCCACACAACCGTCACATTCCGCTGCGCACACTGGAGTGAGCCAGCATCACCGCCACCCACGAAAGGACACCGCTTGATCGCCCACCGCCAGATAGCCATGGTTGCCCACGACAACAAGAAGGTCGAGTTACTGAACTGGGCCGACTACAACCGCCTCACGCTAAGCCAGCACGATCTGCACGCGACCGGCACAACCGGCACGATGCTGGAATACGAGTTGGGGTTGACGGTCACCAGGTACCTCAGTGGACCGGTCGGCGGCGACCAGCAGATCGGCGCCAAGATCGCCGAAGGCGCCATCGACATGCTGATCTTCTTCTGGGATCCGCTGGAGCCGCAGCCACACGACCCCGATGTGAAGGCGCTGCTGCGGCTGGCCGCAGTCTGGAACATTCCGGTGGCGACCAACTTGGCGACGGCCGATCTCATCATCTCCTCGTCACTGTTCGCCAGCGACTACCGCGGCCGCCGGCCGGACATCGGCGCCCGCGACCACCATCAGCTGTCGGTGCCGAAGGCATGCTGATCCTGCCGTATTGCTGCGGTCAGAAGTAGTCGCGGATGTGGAACTGGTGGCCGCCGAACACCGCATCCCAGGTCGAGTCCTCGTCGGCGTTGCCGCCGGCGAGCTGGCCGGCCAGCCGCAGGTTGCCGCAAGACTGGGTACCCGCGTAGCGCAGCGCCAGACCTTGGGCGGTGAAGGTGGGGCCGCCGCTGCCGCCCCGTCGACACGCTATCGCGCCCCCGGAGACGGTGACCTGGTAGTCCCCGTTCTGATCCTGGATAGGATGCCCGATCACCGAGAAACCCAACGCGGCAGTCACTGCCGGCGGTGCGCTCCGCTGCGAGAAGGCGCTGGCCACGTCGATGACGGCCAGCATGTACGGATCGGATTTCACCACCCGCCAGGCCAGACCGGGTAGCACCAACCTGGCCAAGTCGTCACCCGAGGTGTCCACCCGTACCTGCCCGGTGACCGAGGTGAAGCTGCCGATCACCGACCAGAGCGCTTGCGCCGCAACGGGAGTGAGCGCGATGAGATCGCTGACCCGGAGCGTGGCTGCTGAGTCGTAGCCCTGGCCGCGATCCCAGGAGACGAAGCCGACAACCTGGCCGGCGAAATCCACCGCGACCGTGACGCCGTTGAACTCACCGATGAACTCGTCGGCAGTGGTGGTGAAGTTGGGTCCGCTGCGGGTCAATGGGCCGTGTTGGCCCGACGCCCAGGTGTGATAGACCCGCTCGATTGCGGCAAAGTCGAAAGCGGTCGCCCGTCGGACGCGTATCCCTTGCGGCACAGCGATATTCGCCAGCGCGCTACTCGGGATCTCGACCGTGCAGCGTTCCCCGACCAGCTCGTAGCCGAACTTGCGGTAGATCCGAGGGGCTGTCGGGAACAGCGTCGAGATCACCTCGCCGCGGGCCAGCGCGGCGGCGAAGGCGGCCTGGAACAAGTCCGCAAGCAGACCTCGACCACGGTGCTCCGCCTTCACTGTGACGGCGGCGATGCCGCAGGTGGCGATTTCGGCGCCGGCGAAGTGTGAGGAGTACTCGCGGGCGATCACCGTGGCGACCAGCTCGTCGCCGTCGAAGGCGGCGTGGCCATGGTTGCCCGC
>JALYXB010000011.1 GCA_030947305.1 Actinomycetota bacterium
TAGATCGGTGTGGGCGCTGGCCAGTATCGGTATCCGACGCGCAGAGGCCGGCGAGACGGCGGAGCTGCTGCTCCGGGACGCCGACACCGCAATGTACGAAGCCAAGACCAGCGGGCGCGGGAGGGCACTGCTGTACCGGCCGGCGATGCACCACGCGGTGCAGCGGCGGCTGCGGGTGGTGTCCGAGTTGGGCAGTGCCATTCACAACGGGCAGTTGCGGCTGACCTACCAACCCATCGTCGAACTGGAGACCGAG
Source organism: Actinomycetota bacterium (assembly GCA_030947305.1). GTDB lineage: Bacteria > Actinomycetota > Actinomycetes > Mycobacteriales > Nakamurellaceae > Nakamurella. Next base: position 257 of record JALYXB010000011.1, read on the forward strand.
CGGACCAGCGGCGTCGAGGCGTTGGTGCGCTGGCACCATCCGCATCGTGGGCTGATCATGCCCGACGAGTTCATTCAGGTGGCGGAAGACTCTGGGCTGGTAGTCGATCTCGGGCACTGGGTGTCCGAGATCGCGCTGGCCCAGCTCGCGCAGTGGGAGAAGCTGCTCGGCAACAACCCCGATTTCCGGGTGCATCTTAACGTCTCGCCGGTCGAACTGCGACGACCCGGCCTGTCCGAGTTCCTCCGCGAGACGCTGGACAAGCATGGCGTGCCCACCCGTCGGTTGGCACTGGAAATCTCCGAGACAGCGCTGATGAGCGACGACGTCGGTGGACTGGAAGCGTTGCGGGGACTGGAATCTCTGGGCGCAAGCCTGGAGATCGACGACTTCGGCACCGGCTATTCCTCGATCGCCTATCTGCGCCGTTTGCCGATCGACACGGTGAAGGTGGACAGATCTCTGATCGTCGACATCCCCGCCGATACCGAACAGAGCCGGTTCGTCGGCGCCATCCTGCAGCTGATCAAATCGGTAGGCCTGAACGCCGTCGTCGAAGGCGTCGAGACTCGCAAGCAGGCTGAACTGCTGAAGGGCCTGGGCTGTACACACGCCCAGGGCTACTTCTTCGGCCGCCCGATGTCCGGCGAGTACATGACCCAGCGACTGGCCGCCCAGGCCCGCCTATGAACCATCCCCGACCTGGGGGCTGTGGCGGTGCTGCCAGCCGTCGGGTTACCGTCGGGTAGTGGCCGACTCCGTGATGTGGTTTCGCCGTGACCTGCGACTGGCCGATCATCCCGCGCTGGCGGCTGCCGCGGCCGCCGGCAGAGTGCTGCCGCTGTTCGTGCTGGACCCGCGGCTGCTGGCCTCCGCCGGCGACACCAGGCGGAACAGACTGTTCGCCTCGCTGCGGGCACTTCACAGCGCAACCGACGGGGCGCTGGTGGTGCGGACAGGGAAACCGGCCGAGGTGCTGCCGACGGTGGCGCGCGAGCTGGGGGCGGCATCGGTACACGTCAGCGGCGAGCCGTCCCCGTTCGGCCGCCGCCGCGACGCTCAGGTGCGAAAGACGCTGCAGGACAACAACATCAATTGGGTCGTCACGGGCACGCCATACGCCGTCGGACCTGGGCGGGTGCGCAAGGATGACGGCACCCCGTACCGGGTGTTCACACCGTTCTCCAAAAGCTGGCGCGACCACGGTTGGCCGGCACCGGCAGCACAACCGGATCAGTTGCGCTGGGTACGCGGCGTCGAATCCGACGACCTGCCGGCCGCTGATCACGATCCGCGGGCCGGCGAGCAGGCAGCTATCGACCGGTGGGCCGCGTTCGCCGCCGACGACCTGGCCCGCTACGACACGGAGCGGGACCGGCCCGATCTGGATTCCACCAGCCGGCTGTCCGAGCACCTCAAGTACGGCGAGCTGCATCCGCGCACTCTGCTCGCCGAACTGGCGCATCGTCGCGGCGATGCGGTGCGGCGGTTCGTCACCGAGCTCTGTTGGCGCGAGTTCTACGCCGATGTGCTCTGGCACCAACCGAAATCGGCCTGGCACGACCTCAACCCGCTGCCGATGCACTACGCAGAGCCGGCCGCGGCATTCGAGAGCTGGCAGCGCGGCACCACCGGGTTCCCGATGGTCGATGCCGGCATGCGGCAGTTGGCCGGCGAGGGCTGGATGCACAACAGACTGCGGATGATCACCGCCAGCTTCCTCGTCAAGCACCTGCACGTCTGGTGGCCACACGGAGCCCGGCATTTCCTGAACTTGTTGCGGGACGGCGATATTGCCTCCAACAACCACGGCTGGCAGTGGGTCGCCGGCACCGGAACAGATGCCTCCCCCTACTTCCGGATCTTCAACCCGGTCAGCCAGGGGATCAAGTTCGACCCGGATGGCGAGTACGTGCGCCGCTGGATTCCGGAGCTCGGCCAGCTGCCCGGCAAGGCCGCGCACCAGCCGTGGAATCACCAGGCCGGCTACCTGCGCGGCTATCCGAAACCGATCATCGACCTGGCGACGGAGCGCACCGCCGCCTTGGACGGCTACGCCGAGGCCCGTCGCTGAAAGGCGCCGCGGCGCCCGGGGAATCGCGCTCGATCGGCCGGCTGTCAGGGTGGTCCCGCTACTTCCGTTTGAAGTGCACGAAGACCCGGCCGAAGTTGTCGGAATCCTTCTCCACCCTGTGATACAGCGCCTTGATCTCCTTCTGGTCCAGGAATTTCAGCACGTGCTTTTTCAACGCGCCGGAACCCTTGCCGGGAATGATCTCGACCAACTTCACCTTCTTGGCGATCGCCTCGCCAATGATGTCGCGCAGCGCGCGGTCGATCGCCGGACCATTGTGGTAGATCTCGTGCAGATCAAGAGTGAGTTTCATCGGGCACCACCGTCGCAGCTACACACACCTCGACCCTAGCCGCCGTCAGACCCGCGACCTATGGTCGGCAGGCGCTATTCGAAAGGCCCGGGGTCGCCGGCGCCGATGCGAACGATCACGGCGTGGCCGTCGGTGAAGTCGATCACCGTCGTCGGCTCAAGTCCGCAATCGCCGGAGTCGAGCACCGCGTCCACCACGTTGTCGAGCTGTTCCTTGATCTCCCAGCCGCTTGTCGGCGGCTCCGCCTGGCCGGGCAGCAGCAGGGTGCTGGTGAGCATCGGCTCCCCCAGCTCCTGCAGCAAAGCACGCACGACAGGGTGGTCGGGGATGCGGGCACCGACGGTCTTCTTCTTCGGATGCAGCATCTTGCGGGGTACCTCGGTGGTCGCCGGCAGGATGAATGTGTAGCTGCCGGGGGTGGCCGCCCGCACAGCTCTGAACACCGTGTTGTCCAGGTGGACGAACTGTCCGAGCTGGGCGAAGTCCTTACACATCAGGGTGAAATGGTGCTTGTCGTCCAACCGCCGAATGTTGACGATCCGGTCCTTGGCCGCTGCGTTGCCGAGCTGGGCGCCCAGGGCGTAGCAGGAATCGGTGGGGTAGGCGATCAGCCCGCCACCGGTGATGATGTCGACGGCCTGCTTGATCACCCGCGACTGCGGGTTCACCGGATGCACGTCGAAGTAGCGAGCCACCAGCGCACACTATCGTCAGCGCGTCCGCTGGTAGATCACCTCCGCCGGCGGCGACAGGGCCGTCCGGCTCGGTCGCTGCGGCCCGCGGCGTTCGTCACCTACACCCTGGTAAGGATCCGCGGACCGGCCTCGGTGACGGCTACCGTGTGCTCAACATGCGCGGCCAGCGAACCATCGTCGGTGCGCACACCCCAGCCGTCCTCGGTGTGCTCATATCCGTCCCGGCCGCCGATGATCAGCATCGGCTCGATGGCCAGTACCAGCCCGGAATCCAGCTTCATCCCACGGTGTGCCCGCCCCTCGTTGTCGACGAAGGGAGGGCCGTGCATCTCCCGGCCGATACCGTGGCCGCCATGGTCGGCCAGCAGCCCGTAGCCCGCTTTTCGAGCCACCGCACCGATCGCCGCTGAGACGTCGCCGAGCTGGTTGCCCCGCCGCATTTGTTCGACGCCGGCGGTCAACGCCCGTTCCGAGGCATCGATCAAGGCGAGTTTCGCCGGATCCGGATGGTCGCCGACGACGAAGGTGATCGCCGCGTCCGCTGCCCAGCCGTCCTTGAGACAGGCGAAATCGACAGACACCAGATCGCCCGGTTGCAGCTGCCGATCGTCCGGTATCGCGTGCACCACCACGTCATTCACGCTGACGCAGAGCACCGCTGGGAATGCCGACGGCGCCCAGGCCGGGTGGTACCCGATGTAGCAGGACACCGCGCCGCCGGCGGCCATCACGTCGGCGGCAACCGCATCCAGATCCTTCGGGGTGACGCCGGCAGCCAGCCCCTCGATGGCAGCCTGCCTGGTGGCTTGTAGTACCTGGGCGACCACCGTGCCAGCCGCATCCATCGCATCGATCTCACCTGCGGTGCGCAACTCAACCATCCGTCAACTCCTGCCGTCGTTCTCAGCCCTTACCATGCGGTATTTCTATACCGGTATTACTATACCCATCATGGTCCGTTTGCCACTCACTCCCCAGCAGCGAGACTATGGCCTGCGGCTGGGCCAGGCGCTGCGGTCAGCACGCGGCGCTCGACTGCCGTCCGAGGTCGCCGAAGCCGCAGGTCTGTCGGCAGAGACACTCCGCAAGATCGAGACGGGCCGGATCGTCACTCCGTCATTCCCGGTGATCGCCGCGCTGGCCGGCGTTCTCGGCTTGTCCCTGGACGAGTTGGCCAGCGCGGCGCAGCACATCGCACGTCGGCCGGCATGATCGGCACCCCAGGAGGCTCGGCCGAGCGGCCGGCGCTGTTCTTCCGAAGTCCGGCAGAGTTCCGCCGTTGGCTGCTAGCCAACCACCAGACCGCCACCGAACTGTGGATGGGGCTCAACCGGAGACACGTCGCCGATAGCGGCCTGACCTGGAAGGAGGCGGTGCCGGAAGCCTTGTGCTTCGGCTGGATCGACTCGGTAGCGCAGCGCATCGACGCCGACTCGGTGCGGCAGCGCTGGACTCCACGTAAGGCCGGCAGCACCTGGAGCAACGTCAATGTCGCACTGGTCGGCTCCCTGATGGCGGAGGGCCGGATGATGCCGGCGGGAATCGCCGCCTTCGAGCGCCGCCGCGCCGATCGGCAGGGCATCTACACGCATGAGTTCACCGGTCAGGCGGTGTTCTCGCCGGCCCATGAGGCAATGCTGCGGGCAAATCGGACGGCGGCCGCCTGGTTCGACGCAGCGCCGGCTTCCTACCGCAAGCTGGTGACCCGCTGGGTGGCAACGGCCAAGCGGGAGGCCACCAGGGACAGCCGGATGGCCGAGCTGGTCGACGACTGTGCCAACGGCCGGTTGATCAAAACCCAGCGGTACGGGGAGCAACCCTCGTGGGTGGCCCGCAACAGGGCCACCCTCGGCCTCGACTGAACCCCACCCGAGGTAGCGGAAATTTCGCATGACACGCAGACCGCGAACGGCGTGTCACACTAGTTTTCCGCTACCTGGGCGAGGACGCGCTCGAACGCCCCAGCATCCACCTGCTGGGACGCCGTCCTTGTCCTGGTCCGGGACGGTGACAAGGACGGTGACCACTGCGGTGAACCGTGC
>JALYXB010000014.1 GCA_030947305.1 Actinomycetota bacterium
CCGGTGGCGGCAGCACGCTGCGCCCGGCGCCGGATCGATCTGCTGAGCGGACAATCGGTGGATCCGGTACCCGGGTTGGAGCTCAAGGACGCGCTGCACATGGCAGCGTTGACGTGCATCGGCGCGGGTGATCTCGAGCTGGCCTCCCGCTACGGCCGGCAACAGCGCGCACTTGCCTTCCTCCGAGAGCAGCGCGACCTGGCGATCGAGGAGACGCTGGCGCCGGACGCGCTGGCAGGTCGGTGGGATTCCGTGCTGGCAGATGCTGACTCCTTTCAGGCCGACTGGGTGACGGCCGGGGGTGGGACGGCGCCGGGAAGGGCGATCGGGCCGTGCGCGGTGGCGATGGTGCACGGGCTGCGCGGCGAGGAGGCCGAGCGGCAGCATTGGCTCGACGTGGTGGCGCGAATCCGCGGCGTTCCGGTCGACGAGGCCACCCTGGATACCGGCTACGGCGCTGTCTTCGACGCGATCCTCTTCCTGGAACACGACCGCCCCGAGGCGGCTTGGGCAGTGCTCACCCGCGAGGAGGCCGGTTCGCTGTGGTACCGCAAGCTGCTCTGTCAGTGGCAGGCCGCGCTGCTCGCCGAGGCGGCGGTGCTTGAAGGCCGTCCGGACGCCGCCCACGTCTGCCGGCGCGCCCGTGCGGCGGCCAAGGGCAACCCTGCCGCGGCCGCTCTCACCGACCGTGCCTTCGCTGTGGCTCAGCGCGACCCGGCCGCCCTCGCGCGGATCGCGCAACGCTTCGCCGAACTGAACGTGCCCTACCAGGCCAGGCGCACCGCGACCCTCGCCGGCGCTCCGGCTGGGTGACGTTCAGGAGTCTCGCGCGGCGTACGACAATGCTCTTCAGCTGGGGGCAACACCGCCGAGGCCGCCTACCTGACCCGCCGCGACCAGCTGCGGCAGTGCACCTCCGAAAGGAGTTCGGTCATGATTCTCCCGACGGTTCGCGACCTCCGTTTCGTGACGATCCGTCGCGGGGGCACCCTCACCGACACCGATCACCATCTGCTGGCTTTGTGGGCGGCCTGTTGCGCAGAGCACGTCCTCGGCCTGTTCGAGTCAGCACGGCCAGCCGACCCGCGACCGCGCCTGGCGATCGAGCATGCCCGCAGCTGGGTCAGGGGCGAGGTCACGATGATGGCAGCTCGTGCGGCCGGCGGACAGGCGATGGGGGCGGCTCGAGACTTGCGCGGTGCGGCGCGCCATGCCGCCTACGCCGCCGGCCAGGCCGGGGCCGTCGCACACGTGGCAGCGCATGATCTCGGCGCGGCCGCCTACGCCATCAAGGCCGCCCGTGCGGCCGCCCCGGAAGGCGAAGGCGAGGCCGCCGGACTACGCGAATGTCAATGGCAGCGAGACCGGCTCCCGGCGGCCATTCGCGAACTCGTCCTTGATGACCAGCGCCTGCGTAACGACATCTGTTGGTCGGTGTTCGACTGCTGACGGGTTCGACTGCTGACGGGGCGTTCGCGGCCGGCAGCTTGGTCGAGGAGCGCGGCCGGACAGCTGAATCTGCGCTGGCCGACATCGACGGCAGGGGGCCGTCCACAGCGGTGGTGCTTGCGCAGCAGGTACCTCACGATCTATTGGTCCGAGCGTCGGACATGCGTGCCAGGGTGACTGCATGCACGTGCACGACACCGACCCGAACGGAGCACATCGATGAGCCGCCAGATCCAGATCACCTTTGATGCCCACGACCCAACGGCGCTGTCGACCTTCTGGCGCGACGTACTGGGCTATGTCCACCCCAGTCCGCCCGGGGTGGACCTGCCGGCCGGTGCGGATCCACTGGCCGCGTGGGACGAGTTCCTCGCCGGTCTTGGAGTGCCGCAGGAGCAGCGCAACACCAGGTCGGCCATCGAGGACCCGGATGAACACGGTCCGCGTCTGTTCTTCCAGCAGGTGCCGGAGGACAAGATCGCCAAGAACCGCGTCCATCTTGACATTCGGGCGGCTCCAGGTCTACGCGGAGAGGAACGGATGACAGCGTTGGAGGTCGAGTGCGACCGTCTCCTTGCGCTGGGCGCAGCCCGGGTACGTCGTCACGAGGCAGACCCTGCGATGGGCGAGGGCTTCATCGTGATGACCGACCCCGAAGGCAACGAGTTCTGCCTGGACTGACCTCGGATCGGCGGCCGTGCTGCTGGGCCCACTGCAAATCTGCATACCCTCGGTCGGAGGGAGGTAGTTGATGGCGCGCTGGACGTCGTTCATGTTGCATCATCGGCTGTGGGTGGGAATCGCCTGGCTGCTGATCGCGGTCGCCGGCGGCGCCACCGCATCGACAACGGTCAGCCGACTGAGCTTCGATTTCAGTCTTCCGGGCCAACCGGCCTATGTGGCGAACACCTCGATTGCTGACACCTTCGGCGGCGGTGGTCAGAGCGATCCGCTGCTGATGGTTTTGCGGCCGGCTGTCGACAGTGCCGCCGTGACTGCCGTTGAACAGCAAGAGTTCTCGGCCGTACTCAGCCGTGTGACCAGGGCGCTGCCCGGTACCCGGGTCGTCGCTGCCGACGAAGCGAGGGCTCTGGCTTCCGGCGCCGTGCGGGTGGCGGTGCTGTATCCGCCAACCGTCCCTGGCGCGGACCCGTACGCGCGAGCGGTCCCGGTGCTCCAGCAGCTGGCTGCCACGGCGAATATCCCCGGCGCCAGCGTCCAGCTGACGGGCTTCTCCCTGCTGGCTTCCGGCGGTGAGAGCGGTAACGCCAGCGTCCTGGTCGACGTGATCGTCGGTGGCGCCGGCGCTCTGCTGGTACTGATCCTGGTCTTCGGTTCACTGCTGGCCGCCGTACCGCTGTTGGTGGCAGCGGTGTCGATCCTGGGTACCTTCCTGTGTCTGCTCGGTCTGACGGCAGTGACCGATGTGTCGTTCGTGGTGCAGTTTCTGGTGGCGCTGATCGGCTTGGGGGTGGCCATCGACTACTCGCTGCTGATCGTGATGCGATGGCGGGAGGAGCGCGCCCTGGGCTACGACAACGACACCGCTGTTCGCACCGCGATGGCCAGTGCGGGTCGTGCAGTTCTCTTCAGCGGCATCACGGTGGCGATATCGCTGGCGGCATTGGTGGTTGTCCCGCTGCCGTTCCTGCGCAGTATCGGCCTGGGTGGCCTGCTGATCCCGCTGCTCAGCGTTGCCGCTGCGACCACCATGGTGCCGGCGTTGTTGTCGAGGTTCGGCCCACGTTTGCAGTGGCCGCGTAGGACTTTTCGCTCACCTACCAGCAGGCTCTGGGCCCGATTGGCAACCTGGGTGGTGCGCCGTCGCTGGTTCGTCATCGTCGGTTGCGTCGTCGCCCTGCTGGCGCTGGCAACACCGATACTCGGCCTGGCCCTCGGGTCGCCACAGATCGCTGCCCTCGACGGCTCCCCCGCCGTCACAGCGGCAGCCCGCGCGGTCACGGCTGCCGGTATCCCGCCCGGTGTTCTGCGTCCGGTAGAGCTCGTCGTCGACGCCGCGGCGGCGTCTGCCGATGTGACTGCGCTGCAACAGGTTCCCGGAGTCGCGGCCGCGGTTGCGCCGTCCGGTGCTGGCTGGCAGGTCGGCGGTCAGCAACTCCTGCAGGTCTGGATGACGGCGGACCCTGCTACCGACGCCGGACGCGGCACCCTGGCCGCGGTGAGGGCCACCAACCTGGGCCAGGTCGGTGGGAGTCCCGCTGAAGACGCCGACTTTGTCTCGGCTGTCTACGGCGATGCGGTGTGGATCGCCCTCGCCGTGGTGGTGGTGACGTTCGTGCTGCTGGCACGGGCGCTGCGATCTCTGTGGTTGCCGGTGAAAGCGCTGCTGCTCAACGCGATCTCACTGACCGCCGCCTACGGCGTCACCGCGCTGATCTGGCAGCACGGGGTGGGTACCGAGCTGCTGTTCGGCACCCGGGCAAGCGGATCGGTGACCACCTGGGTGCCGATCGCCGCCTTCTCGTTTCTGTTCGGGCTGTCCATGGACTACGAGGTTTTCATCCTGTCGCGGATGCGGGAGTCCTGGGACGAACACCACGACACCCCGAAAGCGGTTGTCGACGGCATCGCCAACACCGGCCGACTGGTGACCTCCGCTGCATTGATCCTGTTCCTGTCCTTCGTCGCGCTGTCCACCGTGCCGACCGTCGAGGTCAAGATCCTGGCCACCACACTCGCGCTGGGCATCGCCATCGATGCGATCATCGTTCGAGGACTACTGGCACCAGCGTTGGTCGCTGTCCTTGGTCACGTCAACTGGACCCTCCCCCGGTGGCTGGGCCAGCCCCTGCGGGTCCCTGTCGACGAACGCCGAAGATGACTTATCGGCGATCAGGATGGGGCACCGCACGAACGTCGAGTCCCTCAATCCCCGCGAAGTCGTCGGCGTTACAGCTGTACAACGGGATGTTCTCCGCAATGGCCGAGGCGGCGATCAACGCGTCGTACGCTCTTGCTGCCGGCTTACGTCCGGCAGACCGCAGCGATGCTGCCACCCTCCCGAAGGCACGCGCTGCCTCGGCGCCGAATGCAATGGTGTCGAAATCGGACTCGGCTTGCTGCAGATGCGCCTGGCGGGCCACCCGCTCTCGTGCCGTACGGGCGACGTGCGGCCCCACCGAGAGTTCGGCAAGCGTCACCGCACTGACGACCGACTCGTGCGGCAGGTGCGCCGGATCGTCGAGACGCCCCAGCAAGATCACCGTGGAGGTGTCGAGCATTCCGCGCGAGTTCGGGATCGTCACAGCTCGGGGTCCAGGACGCTGTCTATATCCCTGCGCAGCAGGTCCAGGTCGACGCCGGGCAGCGAGCGGCGGCGAGCGATGAGGTCTGCGGCCGATGGGCTTTTCCGGGGGCGGGGGCGCAGTTCAGCCACCTCAACGCCGTCGCGAGTGACGATCACGGCCTCACCTCGCGCCACCCGGTCGAGGACTTCTCCCCCGTGGTTGCGCAACTCGCGGACGTTCACCGATTCCATACCGAAATGGTATCACCGGTGAGACGCAGAGCCTGGCCCAGGCGTCGTGCTGAATACCGCGCCCAGCTCAGCCGTCGAATGCCACTTTCGCGGTGTCCGTGACGGCGGCGGTTCGGCCCGGCGCCGCCTCGTTCTGCCAGTACAGGTTCGTGTGGGCGATCACCAACTCGGGCGTCGGCGCCCCCCACTGGGTGAGGTCCTCCGTGGTGTGGGCGTCACCGACGAGCGTCACGTCGTAGCCGCGGTCGAAGGCGGCGTGGATGGTGGCCCTAATGCAGGCATCCGTCTGCGCCCCCGTCACCACCAGTCGGCCAACGCCGGCCGACGTCAGCACGTCCTCCAGCTCGGTGGCCTCGAAGGAACTGCCGAATGTCTTTTGCACCAACGGTTCCGACTGCTGGCGAGCGAGCTCCTGGACATACTCCCATGGTTCGCTCCCCCTCTCCAGGCCCTCACCGGAATGTTGGACCCAGACAACGGGCACCCCCTCGTCGCGGGCCCTGTCGACAAGGGTGCTGACGTTTGCTACGACGGCATCACGTTGGTAGGCGTCGGCCACCACGCCCTTCTGCACGTCGATCACCAGCAATGCGGTGTTCGGC
>JALYXB010000020.1 GCA_030947305.1 Actinomycetota bacterium
TGTCGCACCGGCGAGTGAAGGGGTCGCTGTGTCGCTGGTACCGCCGGCACCAGACGTCGCGGTCGTGCCATTGGTGGTGCCGCTCAGGCCGGCCGGGCCGGTGCCCAGACTCGACGAGTCGGTGGCCGGGGTGGTGATCGGCGGCGTGGTGATCGGCGTGGTCGAGGTGGCCGGTGGGGTAGTCGCGCTTGTCGGCGGCGACGTTGAGCCGGTCGCCGGGGCGCCGGTCTCGCCGATCGCGGCCACGATCGCGGCCGTCACGCCGGCCGCTGCGGCCGGCAGCTGGGTGACGTGGATGTCGGGTCGGATACCGCTCGCGGCCGGCGTAACGGTGCCAGGCACTCGCAGATGGGCGGCGGCCAACACGGCGTGCCCACGAGCACTGCGGGCGAATGCGTGAAATCTGGTCGAGGCGTCCACCAGGGTCGGCGTCATCCAACTGCCGGACAGCGCAACGACAAAGACGTCATCGCCGGACGCCGCGCCGCTCGGGTAAACGGCTGTCAGTGGCATTGACGCCGATGCGTTGTACGACGCCAGGTCGGCCTCGGTGACCGGCACGGCCTCCGGTTGGCTGCTGCCGGCCACCTGATCAAGGGCATCGACGGTGGTGGGGGCGCCGGACAGCGACCCGGTCAGTGTCTTGAGTTCTGGCGCTGCCGCCCTGATGGCGGCCACCGACGGCGCACTGTTCGATGTCGCCTTCATTGATTCGATGGCGTAGACGCTGGCCCGGCTGGTCAGCGGATCGGGCAGCACCAGTTTCGGGCTGTTGGCGCCGGCGAGCGTTGCCCAATTCACCGTCTGCGCGTGAGCGGCATCGGCCGCTTTCATGGCCAGCACCACCGGTGAGGTGGCGATCGGAGCAGGATCACGACCGGCCGTCAGGCTGGGTGACTTCTTCTCGACGGTGGTCAGCGCGCCGCCGTCGTCGGTGATCCAGACTCCTGGCGCCGGCCCGGACTGGCCGGCCCAGCTCGCCGCCATGGCTTTCACCGCTTCGGCTGACGAAAGGGTGACAACGGCGGTGGTAATGCAGCTGGAATGCGCGGAGGGAGAGGTGGCGTTGAACGCTTCGCTCAGCGTGCGAGCTGCGTGGGAGCTGCCAGCAGAAGCAAGGACCGGCAGGGTGACGCTGCCACTGCAGCTGGTGGTGGCCTCGTTGTTCTTGCGCAGCACGGCGAAGTACACGATCGTGCCGACGACCAGCAGCACGACTACGGCCAGTACCAGCAGCGGCCAACCGGCAACACCGCGTCGACGGTCTGCCGCGATGTGGCGCCCCATCGAACCTCCATTTGGCCAGGTCAGTTCACTGTAACGAGGTTCGGGCGCCCGGTGGTGGGCGAGGCGCCCGGGACCCGGTCCCTGGATTCCACCCTCGAACGGGGCCCACTCACCGTCCGGGAAAATACCCAGGGGATGGGTGGAACCCCGGGAAAATGCCCCGATCTTTCTCTTGGCGGCTGATACCGGGGTGGAAGCTGGTCGCCACAGATGACACCATGGACCCCGATACCTCTGTCCGGCGACACCAGCGCCGCGGGGGCGGCTGTTACCCACTGCTGGCGAGAGGACCCGAATCGACATGGCCAACCCGTTCGTCAAGGCCTGGAAGTATCTGATGGCGCTGTTCTCGTCGAAGGTCGACCAGTACGCGGACCCCAAGGTGCAGATACAGCAGGCCATCGAAGACGCCCAGCGCCAACATGCGGCGCTCAGCCAGCAGGCAGCAAACGTCATCGGCAATCAGCGTCAGCTGGAGATGAAGCTGACCCGGCAGATGGGCGACGTCGAGCGGCTGCAGGCATCGGCCCGCCAGGCCTTGGTGCTCGCCGACGAGGCGAAGTCCAAGGGTGACGCCCAGAAGTCCGCCGAGTACGAGCAGACCGCGCAGACCTTCGCCACTCAGCTGGTCGCCGCCGAGCAGCAGATGGAAGACCTCAAGGGCATGCACGACCAGGCCCTGCAGGCAGCCGACCAGGCGAAGAAAGCCGTCGAGAACAACGCGATGGCGCTGCAGACCAAGCTGGCCGAGCGGACCAAGCTGCTCTCGCAGCTTGACCAGGCGAAGATGCAGGAGCAGATCTCCGCATCGATGCAGAGCATGCAGAGCACGGTCGCGCCAGGAACCACTCCGTCGCTGGACGAGGTGCGGGACAAGATCGAGCGGCGCTACGCCAACGCTCTCGGCTCCTCCGAACTCGCCCAGAACTCGGTCGAGGGACGGATGCTGGAGGTGCAGAAGTCGACGCTGGATATGGCTGGGGCCTCCCGGCTGGACCAGCTCCGCCAGCAGCTGCACCCGGAGCTGGCCAACCAGCAGCCGCGGGCGATCGACCAGACGGCCGGTAGCGGGTCGTCCTCACCGGGCGGACTGGACGTCACCAAACAGTCGGCCCCGCAGCAGCAGCCCAACCAGCAGGGCTGACGCACCGTCACGGCGGTGATCGGGCGCGGCGCTATTTGCGGCGCCACTGCCTGATCAGCAGCACAAGCACCACCAGCAGGCCGGCCATCATCACCAGCTGCACGAAGGTGCTGGTCAGGCCTAGGTGATCCATGGTCGGCAGACTGCCGTCGTCCGGTCCGGCTGCCCGGTGGGATCGGTAGGCTGGATACCGTGCGACACACCGAGTTCCGTGCCCTGATGGCTGCCCACTTCGGGCCGCTGCGGGCGCCTTCGGTGGCGCAGGATCACGTATTCGCTGCGCTCGGTGGACGCACGGCGGACCAGGCGCTGGACGCCGGGGTCAACCCCAAGAAGATTTGGGCAAGGGTCTGCGTCGACTTCGATGTGCCGGCCGCGCTGCACCACGGGCTGCCGGACTGACCTTGCCGCGACCGTCGACAGCCCGCGACACACCGACATTCCATCCTTGCATCGAACACCTGTACGGCTAAACTGAGTGCTGTTGCGGGCGATGCCGCCGAGCCGAGTTGTCCACAGACCCTGATTCATCCACAACACGGCGAGATTTCCCGTCCACTGTCGGTGTGCGGTCCTACCGTCGGCGACAACACCGCAAAGCATGGCACAGCTGGATACCAATACCGTTCGGCGCTGCCGGCGGACAACACGAAGGGCATGGGTGGGTCATGACGGCACCGGACCGCGAGAAGGCACTGGGGATCGCTCTCGCGCAGATCGAGAAGCAGTTCGGCAAGGGCTCGGTGATGAGGCTAGGGGACGAGGGAAGAGCGCCCATCGAAGTCATACCGACGGGCTCTATCGCGCTGGACGTCGCTCTCGGCATCGGCGGACTGCCCCGCGGCCGGATCGTCGAGATTTACGGCCCCGAGTCCTCTGGTAAGACGACGGTCACCCTGCATGCGGTGGCCAGTGTGCAGGCTGCAGGTGGCATCGCCGCTTTCATCGACGCCGAGCACGCGCTCGACCCCGAGTACGCCAAGGCGTTGGGTGTCGACACCGACTCGCTGCTGGTCTCTCAGCCCGATACCGGAGAACAGGCACTGGAGATCGCGGACATGCTGATCCGCTCGGGCGCCATCGACCTAGTCGTCATCGATTCGGTGGCGGCACTGGTGCCCCGCGCCGAGATCGAGGGCGAGATGGGCGACAGCCACGTCGGGCTGCAGGCGCGGCTGATGTCGCAGGCCCTGCGCAAGATCGCCGGTGCGCTGTCGAACACCAACACCACGATGATCTTCATCAACCAGCTCCGCGAGAAGATCGGGGTGATGTTCGGTTCGCCGGAGACCACGACCGGCGGCAAGGCGTTGAAGTTCTACGCCTCCGTGCGGTTGGACATCCGCCGGATCGAGGCACTCAAGGACGGCACCGACGTGATCGGCAACCGCACTCGCGTCAAGGTCGTCAAGAACAAGGTCGCTCCGCCGTTCAAGCAGGCCGAATTCGACATCATCTACGGCCACGGAATCTCCCGTGAAGGTTCACTGATCGACGTCGGCGTCGAGCAGGGCTTCGTCAAGAAGTCCGGTGCTTGGTACACCTACGAGGGTGAACAGCTCGGTCAGGGCAAGGAGAACGTACGCACGTTCCTCAAGGAGAACCCGGACATGTCCGAGGAACTCGACAAGCGCATCAAGGAGAAGCTCGGCGTCGGTGCCAGGCTGGACGCCGAACTGGATGTCGTCGATGTGAACGTGCCGGTGCCGGCGCCGGTCGACTTCTGATCCTGTAGCAGCGGACAACTGCCATGTCGCCGAAAGCCCCTACCGGGAACGTCGATCGGTCGGCGGCGATCGAGGCCCTCGCGGCCAAGATCGCCGCCGTCGGGCCGGCGGTGCCGAAGGACGAAGTGCCGACCATTCAGCCACCCGAAGGTCCGGATTCGGCCAGGGCACGCGACATTGTGCTCCGTCAGCTTGCCGCAGCACCCAGACCGAGAGCGGTGCTGGCGCAGAAACTCCGCAGTGGAGAAATCCCCGAGGACGTTGCCGCCTTGGTGCTGGACCGATTCCAGCAGGTAGGGCTGATCGACGACCGCGCCTACGCCGAGCTGTACGTGACGGCCAAACACCGGGACAGGGCACTGGGCCGGCACGCGCTGCGAGCAGAGCTCCGCCGGCAGGGTGTCGCCGAAGACGATTTCGCCGATGCCGTCGCCGAGGTCGACACCGGCGCCGAAGCGCGACGAGCAGCCGAGTTGGTCGGTAAGCGGGTGGCATCGGCAATGGCGGCGGGTCCGGACGCTGCCCGCCGGCGGCTGCTGGGGCTGTTGGCCAGACGCGGCTACACCTCTTCACTGGCCACCGCCGTGGTCGAGTCCGCCATTGCCTCGTTCGGCGGCTAGGTAGACAGAGTGCTCGGTTGGTCCGGCGCCGATGCCACAACAATCGGGGAGGGGCCGGGGTAATGGGGCGCGTCGGCGGGCACGTCCGCTTGACCGCCCGAGCCGTCATCCTTACCCTGAAGGTCACAGGAGTGTCACGACTCGCGCAACAGCACGCGCGACCTCGAAGCAGCCGCTGTCGTTCTGGATTGACAGTTGGTCGCCTCTGCCCGGAGTTCGGGTGAGAACGTTCCTGCCGGGCCACCGCTCGGCGGGTGCCTACGGTAACCGGTCGGCTTAGCCGTCCACCGTCGCTGGATGTCGGCGACCCTCCTTCAGCTAGTCCGTCGCGCCGCAACGGTGCGATCGGATCGACGAGGAGGGAGGCCGGAATGACGCAAACCCTCGTCATTGTGTTGGCCGTCTTGGTCGTACTGCTGGGGGTCGTGCTGTGGCAGCAGACCCGCAAACGTGCGGTCGCAGCCCCGCCGGCCGGCATCGATGAGGCCCAGCTGCGCCGGCTTCTCGAGCAGGCTCTTGCCGCCCACCCGGCGCCGAAACCGGCAGGCCGGCATACCGGAAACAGCCCCGGCAGCACCGCAGAACCTGCCGAGCGCCCGTCCGCGACGACGAAGGCGGGGCCAACGGCAGCCGACGCCAAGAGCGAGGCCAAACCAGCACGCGCCGCCACCGACCGCGGTCCGGCGCAGGTAGCCGACGACTCGATTCGACGCGGCACCGAGGCCAGCCGAGCCGATGCCAAACGACAGGCCGACATGGCGGCGTCAGCGGCCAATGCCGAGATCGACAGGCAGCGAGCGGCCCTGGTTGGCGAGCGGGCCAGGGTGACGGCCGAAGCCACCGCAGCGCTGGCCTCACAGCGGTCCGATCTGCAGGCAGCCCAGCAACGGCTGCAGACCTCCCTGGATGCCCTGGCCGACGATCAGCGGCGGCTGTCCACGGAACGCGATCGGCTTCGCACCGAGGAGTCCGAGGTGAGCAAGGCCTGGTCGCGGGTCACCAGCAAGGACGAGGCGCTGCAGATCCGGACCGACCAGCTCGCCGGGCTGGACGCCGAACTCGCCGACCGCGCGCGCGTCATCGACGAGAAGGTAACCGGAGTCGAAGCCGAGTTGCAGCGGGTCGCCGGGCTGACGGCCGAGAATGCCCGCGCCGAGCTGCTGGCCAGGCAGGAGGAGTCGGTGCGCAGGGACGTTGCGCTGATGATCCGCAGGGTCGAGGGCGATGCCGAGGCCACCGCCAAGCAACGCGCCCGCGCTATTGTCGCCGATGCCATCCAGCGGGTGGCGTCCGACCAGACGGCGCAGACCGTGGTCAGCGTGGTGCATCTGCCCGCCGACGACGTCAAGGGCAGGATCATCGGTCGTGAGGGCCGCAATATTCGCGCCTTCGAGACGGTCACTGGTGTCAACGTCATCATCGACGACACCCCGGAGGCGGTGCTGCTGTCCTGTTTTGATCCCGTCCGCAGGGAAATCGGCAGGATCACTCTGGAAATGCTGATCGAGGACGGCCGGATCCATCCGCACCGGATCGAGGAAGCATTCGATCACGCGCACGACGAGGTGGAGGCCCGCTGCGTCCGCGCCGCCGAGGACGCGATGCTCGATGTCGGCATCACCAACCTGCATCCAGAGCTGGTGAAGTTGCTCGGCCACCTGAAGTACCGCACCAGCTACGGCCAGAACGTCCTCGGGCATCTGGTCGAGACTGCGCATATTGTCCGCGGGATGGCAGCCGAACTCGGCATCGATCCCAGAACCGTCGTCCGCGGCGCCTTCCTGCACGACATCGGCAAGGCGCTGACCCACGAAGCCCAAGGATCCCACGCCATCGTTGGCGCCGAGCTGGCTCGCAAGTACGGCGAGGCAGACGATGTAGCGCACTGCATCGAGGCGCACCACGACGAGGTCCCGCCGTCCACTGTCGAGGCCGTGCTGACCCAGGCGGCCGATGCCTGCTCGGGAGGCCGACCTGGCGCGCGCCGGGAGTCGCTGGAGTCCTACGTGCAGCGGCTGGAACAGATCGAGGCGATCGCTGCAGCAAAGAAGGGCGTGGACAAGGTCTTCGCCATGCAAGCCGGCCGCGAACTCAGGGTGATGGTGAAGCCAGACGTGGTGGACGATCTCGAGGCGCATGTGCTCGCCAGGGAGGTGGCCAAACAGATCGAAGAAGAGCTCACCTACCCCGGCCAGGTGCGGGTGACGGTGATCCGCGAATCCAGGGCCACCGAGGTCGCCCGCTGACCGCCGCCGACCAGCTGAGCCATGTTGGAGCCGGTGGGTTGCAGCCACCCGCGGCACCGGGCTGCCTGCACATGTCAGCGACGCTCGCGAGACGTCGGCTGGCGTCCGCCGGGATAGAAACGGCAAGCTGAGGCTCGATGACGCACAGCGAACAGTCCGGTCGACCGGTCGACGGCGGAAGCGAGGGTGTCGCCGGCGATGCCGGGGGAGCCCGCGGTGCCGGTGCCGGTGGCAGCGCCGGCCGTGCCTACCTCGCCGAGCCGATTACCGGGCCGTTGCGCTCGGCGGCGACGGTTGCGCCGCCGACAGGCCCGCCCACCCTGCTGGGAGCGCTACAGCGCGTCCGCACGGCATTGCGCGACCTGAGGCTCGATCTGGCTGTGCCGGGTGTTGCCGCTGCCAGGCTCGACCGGCAGGCGATGATCGCCCAGTTGGATGATTACATCGTGCCGCGGCTGTCCGCGGTCGATGCGCCGTTGCTGGCGGTGGTGGGCGGTTCGACCGGTGCCGGCAAGTCGACCCTGGTGAATTCTTTGTTGGGATTTCCGGCAAGCAGGGCAGGGGTGATCAGGCCGACGACCAGGGCTCCGATCCTGGTCTTCCACCCCGCCGATGCCGGCTACTTCACCGACCAACGGATCCTGCCGACGCTGGCCAGGGCGACCGGCGAGGTCTTCACCGCGGCAGACGAGCCGATCACCGCGGTTCAGTTGATCTCCACCGAAGCGATCCCGCGTGGCCTTGCCCTGCTGGATGCGCCCGACATCGACAGCGTGGTCGGTAGCAACAGGGCGCTGGCCACCCAGCTGCTTGCGGCTGCGGATCTGTGGGTGTTCGTCACCACGGCTGCGCGGTACGCAGACGCGGTGCCATGGGACTTCCTGGCCGGGGCAGCGGCTAGGCAGGCAGCGGTGGCGATCGTGCTTGACCGGGTGCCGCCGGAAGCGACCAACGATGTTGCCGGCCACCTTGGATGGATGCTGCAACACAACGGGCTCGGCGGCTCACCGTTGTTCGTCATCCCCGAAGCGAATCCGGATCGAGCCGGCCTGCTGCCGACAACTGTGGTGCAACCGGTGAAGGCCTGGCTGGGTGATCTCGCCCACAACGCCGCGGCCAGGCATGCGGTTGTTCGGCAGACCTTGACGGGCGCCATCGAGGCGTTGCTGGGCCGGATGCAATCGCTTGCCGGAGCCGGTGATCAGCAGCGGCAAGCGATTGCTGCGCTGGCCGCCCAGGTGGACGAGGTGTACGGCATCGCCACCCAGCGAGTTTCGGAAGGATTGGCGGACGGGTCGCTGCTGCGCACCGAAGTACTCGCGCGGTGGCAGGAGTTCCTGGGCACCGGCGAGTTCATGCGGAATCTGGAGTCAAGGATCGGCCGCCTCCGCGATCGGGTGGTATCCGCGGTCAGCGGTAAGCCGCGGCAGGCGGCGCAGGTTGGCGACGCCCTGCAGTCGGGGGTCGAGCAATTGATCGCCAGCCAGACAGCTCTCGCTGCCGACGAGGTGATGCGGCGCTGGCAGCAGCTGCCGGCTGGCGCCGCCATCGCCGGCGAGCATCCGGAACTCGCCCAGACCGCTCCCGGGCTGCCCGATCGAGTGTCCAGGTCGGTGCGCGACTGGCAGGCGCAGGTCCTTCACATGGTGCGGTCCGAGGGCAAGGACAAGCGGACAGCAGCGAGGATTTTGTCCTACGGCGTCAACGGCACGGGGGTGGCGCTGATGCTGGTGACCTTCTCGCAGACGGCCGGACTCACCGGCGCCGAAGTCGGAATCGCTGGTGGCACAGCGGTGCTCGCGCAGCGGCTGTTGGAGGCGGTGTTCGGGGACCAGGCAGTTCGCACCCTGGTGGTCACCGCCCGCACCGACCTGGTGGACCGCAGTACCCGCATCATGAACGACGATCGGCGCCGGCTCGACGACTTGCTCGATGGCCTGTCCAGCGGCCCGACGCCCGTCGATCTGATGGGGCTGGCAGCAGCGGTGGCGACTGCCCGATGAGCCCTTTCCGACGTCAATCCGGCGACTCGGTCAGCGATCTGGGCAACCGGGTGGCAGCGCTCCGGCATGCCCTTGAGGTCGGTGGAACCCGACTCGATGAGGATGCGAGCAACCGGGCACGACGCCTCGCCGGCAAGGTGGGGGAGCGGCTGCTGCTGTCGGGAGACCGAACCGTCACGGCGCTGGCAGGCGCAACGGGCAGTGGAAAGTCGAGTCTGTTCAACGCGATCAGCGGTGCGCCGCTGTCACCGGTCGGTGTCCGCCGGCCGACGACCTCGGCGGCAACCGCCGCGATCTGGGACACGACACCCACCGATCCGAGCGCCGATCCGAGTGCGCTGCTGCGGTGGCTGGCGGTCCCCAGCTGGCACCTGGCACCGGCCGCGGACGACGCCCTCGACGGACTGATCCTGCTCGATTTGCCCGACCACGACTCCACCGAGGCGGCCCACCGGGCGGAATCCGATCGGTTGGTGGAGATGGTCGACGTGTTCATCTGGGTCACCGATCCGCAGAAATACGCCGACGCTGCCTTGCACCATCGCTACTTGGCGCCGCTTGCCGGGCACGACGCGGTGACCATCGTGGTGCTCAATCAGACGGATCGACTGACCCCCGAGCAACTCTCGACGTGCAGGAACGACCTGAACAGGCTGCTGAGAGCGGACGGGTTGACCGACGTCGAAGTGATTGGTACGTCGGCGGCCACCGGCGCCGGGTTGTCCGACCTGCGGTCGCGGTTGTCCGACGCCGTCAAGCGGCGAACAGCAGCCGTCGACCGGCTGGCAGCCGACCTGGACGCTTCGGCGGCCGAGTTGTCCCGCAGCGTCGCAGCCGACGAAGTCGACGAGAAAGTAGTTCAGCGCAGCAGCGGCTTGCTGGCCGCGCTGGGCGAGGCTGCCGGCGCACCGATCGTGTTGGCGGCCGTCGAGGCAGGCTACCGGCGCGATGCAACCGGCGGCGTCGGCTGGCCGTTCACTCGCTGGCTGCGTCGAGTCCGACCAGACCCGTTGCGTCGCTTGCGAATTGGCGGTGTGACGGGAATAGCGCTTGGCGGTGTAGGTGCTGTCCGCAAGGTAGCGGGCGCGACCAGGAAGGTGGTGGCCGGTGACGGCCAGCTGCCGGTTCAGGCCCGCACATCGCTGCCACCGCCGTCGGTGACGGCCATGGCCAAAGTGGATTTGGCCACCAGGCAACTCGGCGACGCCGCCGCCGCCGGTCTACCCCCGCGGTGGGCAGAGGCTGCGGCCGCGGCGGCCACCCCGGCACAGGACGACCTGGCTGACGCCCTGGATCGGATGGTCGGGTCGCTGGACCTGTCGATGCGAAAGCCGTTGTGGTGGAGAGTGATCGGCGTAGTGCAGTGGCTTCTGGCCGCTGCGGCGGTGGTCGGCCTCGGCTGGCTGCTGGTGCTCGCGATCCTGGGGTGGCTCAAGATTCCGGAACCGAAGACGCCCTATCTTGGCCCGTTGCCGTGGCCGACCGTGCTGCTGATCGGCGGTGCCGCGATTGGTCTGTTGCTTGCCACCTCCCTGCGGCCGGTGATCAATGCCGGCGCCCGGCGCCGCGGGCAACAGGTGCGCCGGCAGCTGGACGTCGCACTCGGCCAGCTGGCACAACAGCGGGTGGTGCAGCCGGTCCAGCAGGTGCTCGCCGACCATCGGGCAACAAGGGAGGCGCTGGCCGCCGTTGCTCGTCGGTGAGCCGGCGGGTTCGGATCGCGCCGACGATGGCCACGGCCATCACCGGCCGGAAGTACCCTGAGCTGCGTGACCTTCCGCTCCGATGTCGCCTCGGTCCGCACCTATCAGGTGCGAACCTACGGCTGCCAGATGAACGTGCACGATTCCGAGCGGCTGGCCGGTTTGCTGGAGGATGCCGGGTTTGCCGCGGCCGGCGCCGGACAGCAGGCCGATGTCGTCGTCTTCAACACGTGCGCGGTGCGGGAGAACGCCGACAACAAGCTGTATGGCAACCTCGGTCAGTTGGCGCCGGCGAAGGCAGCCAATCCCGGCATGCAGATCGCCGTCGGCGGCTGCCTGGCGCAGAAGGACCGCAGTGAGATCGTCCGCCGGGCACCGTGGGTGGACGTAGTGTTCGGCACCCACAATGTCGGTTCGTTGCCGACGTTGCTGGAGCGGGCACGGCACAACGACGAAGCACAGATCGAGATCCTGGAATCGCTCGAGGTGTTCCCGAGCTCGTTGCCGGCCAAGCGCGACAGCGCCTACTCGGGCTGGGTGTCGATCTCGGTGGGCTGCAACAACACCTGCACGTTCTGCATCGTGCCGACGCTGCGGGGCAAGGAGGCTGACCGGCGGCAGGGCGACGTGCTCGCGGAGGTCCAGATGTTGGCCGACGACGGTGTGATCGAAGTGACTCTGCTCGGGCAGAACGTGAATTCCTACGGTGTCGAATTCGGTGACAGGCAGGCGTTCGGCAAGCTGTTGCGGGCCTGTGGTGACATCGACGGTCTGGAGCGGGTGCGTTTCACCTCGCCGCATCCGAAGGATTTCACCATCGACGTGATCGAAGCGATGGCCCAGACGCCCAACGTCTGTCATCAGCTGCATATGCCGCTGCAGTCCGGCTCGGATCGGGTGCTCAAAGCGATGCGTCGGTCGTACCGAACAGCGAAGTACCGGCAGCTGTTGGCCGACGTGCGTGCGGCGATGCCTGATGCGGCGATCACCACCGACATCATCGTCGGCTTTCCCGGAGAGACGGAGGCCGACTTCGTCGACACCCTCGAGCTGGCGCGGTCGGCGGACTTCGCTGCCGCCTTCACCTTTCAGTACTCGCCCCGCCCCGGCACACCGGCGGCAAGCCTGCCCGATCAGGTGCCACCCGAGGTGGTCAAGGACCGCTATCAGCGGCTCACCGAGGTGGTCGAGGCGTCGGCGTTGGCCAGCAACCGCGGACAGATCGGCCGCGAGGTCGAGCTGCTGGTGGCCGTCGGCCAGGGTCGCAAGGACGCCGCGACCGCACGAATGTCCGGACGGGCGCGGGACGGCAGGCTGGTGCACTTCGCCCCCGTCGGAACCGTTGTGCAGCAGTTGATCCGGCCCGGCGACGTGGTGACGACCATCGTCACTGGAGCGGCGCCGCACCATCTGATCGCCGATGGCGATCCAACTTCACACCGGCGTACACCGGCCGGCGACAAGCACGAGAACGGACAGCGCCTTACCACCCCTGGTGTCGGCCTCGGACTGCCCGGCTTCGGGGTGCCCACCTCGCCAGGCGGGGGCCCGTGGTCCGCGTGTACAAGCGAATAACTGGGGCTGGTCAGCCCTTCGTCGCGCCCTCAGCGGCCCTGAGCCACTCTTCCCATTGGGCGGCCTTCACCTCGGCGTCCTTGGCCCTTCTCTCGTTCCCGGCGGCCCGTGCCTTGTCCGCTTGGCTGCGGAACTGCTCGACCCTGCTTCGGAACTGATCGACGCGCGCCTGTGTTTCCGGATCTGTTCGCTGCCAATGCGAGTCCTCGGCCTGACGAATGCGATCTTCGATGGCCTTCAACCTCGAGTCGAGTTCCCGAATCCGTTCACGCGGAACCTTTCCGGCTTCCTCCCAGCGTTGCTGCACTGCCCGCAGTGCGCTCTTCGCCGCGCCGAGATCCTTGCTCGGATCGAGCTTTTCGGCGTGTGCCAGTAACTCCTGCTTCTTGGCGGCGTTGGTTTCGAACTCGGCGTCGCGTTCGGAGAACACCTGGTTGCGACGGGAGAAGAAGCGCTCCTGAGCCGCCCTGAACCTGTCCCATAACGAGTCTTCGACGTCGCGTGGAGCTCGTCCGGCCGTTTTCCACTGACTCATCAGATCTCGGTAGGCGGCCGCGGTTTCGCCCCAGTCCGACGAGCCGGCCAAGTCTTCGGCCTTCTTGATGAGTGATTCCTTGACGTTGTTGGCCTCGGCGCGCTGTTTGTCGAGTTCGGCGAAGTGCGAGCCGCGGCGCCGGGTGAAGGTATCGCGAGCCTTGGCGAAACGCTTCCACAACGCGTCGTCGGTTTTTCGATCAATCCCGTGGATCTGGCGCCACTCCTCGACGATCGCCTTGAGTCGATCTCCGGACGATTTCCACTGGGTGGACTCGGCGAGGCCTTCCGCCTCCTTGCACAGCGCCTCTTTTGAGGTGACGGCGGCTGCGCGGGCGTGCGCACGGGCCTGAGATGCCCCGGCGATTGCCTGCTCGGCGGCACCGATCACCACCTCGAGACGGGCAGCGGCGGAGTCCAGATCACCCAGCGCCGCCAGCGTCGGCACCTGCTCGCGGAGCGAGATCGCTTGCTGCTTGGCGGATTTGGGATCGCCGGTGCCGGATACGAGACGCGCTTCCAGAACGGCTATCTGCACGGAGAAGTCGTCGAACCGATGCCCGAAGTGGGTGAGCCCTGCCTCGGCGTCGCCGGCCTGCCAACTGCCGATGGCACGCTCCCCGTTGCCGGACAACAGGTAGACGATGCCTTCGTCATCGATCCGACCCCACTGGTGTGGGTCGACCGGTTCGACCACCGGCTCTACCACTGTCGGCGTCCTAGGAGCCGCTGTTACGTGCGATGGATGCGCGCCCGGGCGTCCGCCGCCGCGACGTCCGCCGGGTCGACCACCGTCCCGTGACGGACCACGCCCATCGTGCTGCCTGGGGGGCGCAGTGGTTGACCTGGGTGCAGATGAGCCCTGCGGAACATGATCCTGCCCGTCGGCGGTGTTGGGGCGGCCTTCGGCGGTGTTGGGGTGGCCTTCGGCGGTGTTGGGCCGGCCTTCGGTGGTGGGAGACGGCTCGGTACCGGCCGCAACGGCCGTTGCAGGTACTGCGGCGGCGATCGATACCGGTGGTGGCGGGGCCGGCGGCAATGGCTCTGGAATCGGTAGTAGTGGTTCCGGGGCCGGTAGTAGTGGTTCTGGCTTCGGTAGCAATGGTGCTGGCGCAGGATGCGGGGGTACCGCCGGGTCGGGTGCGGCTGGCGCCGGTCGATCGGGTACCGGGACGTCGGGGATCGGCGCCGGGCCTGCAGGTCCAGGCGGCGGCACGATCGGCCCTGGCCCCGTCGGCCCTGGCCCCGTCGGGCCTGGCCCCGTCGGGCCAGCAGCTGGGGCTACCTGATCAGCACCATCGCCAGGCGGCACGGACTGGGCGATCCCCTCGACGTGCACCGACTGCGGGACTGTCGTCTGACCTTCGGGGTGCTGGCCGGTGTCTGCGCCGTTCTGCTGGCGGATGGTGCTGTCCTCGGTCATCGAACGGGCCCTCCTGCGTCATGGGAACCTGCAGATTCCCGGGCGCCTATTCAACGGCGCCCCCTGTCGTGTGCGGCCAACCTGTGGTCGACGGCACACACAGTCTGCCTTCTGTGGGTGATATGGGCGAGAGCGGGCCGCGCTACTGTGCCC
>JALYXB010000051.1 GCA_030947305.1 Actinomycetota bacterium
GAAGTACGCCGTCGACATCGACCTGACTAAGATCGCCGCTGTGCTGCCACCGGACTTAAAGGACTACGGCCAGCAGATTGAGGCAAGTGGGATGACGGACGTCAAGGCGACCTACTGGATCGAGGATCACCATCGGGTGGTCAAGACCGCTGTCGGCCTGACCGTTCACGGGATCACCCAGCGCACCACTGTGACGATCGATGCCTTCAACGTGCCGGTGACGATCGAGGCGCCCGCCGCCTCGACGGTGTACCACGGTTGAGAGACCAGCCGCCGCGGACCGTTGCAGCGAAGCCTGCATCGCGTTCTACGCCCCTGATCGTCCACCGTCCCACCTGCTGACGCTGGATTTGGTCCGGTGTGCGGCCGCCCGGTAACCTCTTGGAAGTTCCACCGAAGACCGTTGGCTCTCGCCCGCGCTGATTCGTTCAGTAGCGGTGAGTGAAGGTTCGGAGAAAATCCGGGCGGCCCACGCAGGAGGACGAGGTAGTGCGCAGCAGCCGGTTCGCCTGGCCGCTGATCACCTGCCCCGTGCCCCTGCACGGGGCGTTCATCGTTTTCCCTCCTTCTTTGACCGGCGAAAATCGGTGTGCCGCAACGGGTTTCGGTCTTGCCGATCGTTACCGGTTGCAGTAACCACTCTCGATCGCATCAAAGGAAGCAGGCGCAGATGGTCACTCCAGCCAAGCAGTCAACGGTCAAAGAGATCACCGAGCGGTTCCGCAACTCGACGGCAACCGTCGTCACCGAATACCGCGGATTGAAGACGTCCGAGCTCAGCAAGCTCCGGCGCGATCTGGGCAGCGAGGTTGTCTACACCGTCGCCAAGAACACCCTGATACGCCGGGCAGCTACTGATGCCGGCGTTGAGGGGCTGGTCGAGCTGTTCAACGGCCCGACGGCAATTGCGTTCGTCACCGGTGAGCCGGTGAACGCCGCGAAGGCGTTGCGCGATTTCGCCAAGACCAACGCGCTGCTGGTGATCAAGGGCGGGGTGATGGACGGCAAGGTCCTCAACCCCTACGACGTCGGCAAACTCGCCGATCTCGAGTCGCGTGAGGTGCTGTTGGCCAGGTTCGCTGGTGCCATGAAGGCGACCCTCACACAGGCAGCCGTGATGTTCAACGAGCTTCCGTCGCAGGTGGCGCGGCTTGCCGCGGCCCTGCAGGAGAAGAAGGCTGCAGCTGGAGAAACGGCTGAGGCCCCGGCGGCTGCTGCCCCCGACCCGGCTCCGGCCGAGGACTTCGGCGTCACCGGCACTGACGAAAAGGCCTGATCCCAGAGCACCATCCGGTCGGGCTCAGATGCCCGGCCGGTTCCCCGTAAGCAGACCTGCCCCGTCAATCGGGACAAGCACAGAAAGGAACGCCCATCATGGCGAAGCTGACCACCGACGAGTTGCTCGACGCGTTCAAGGAGCTCACCCTCATCGAGCTCTCCGAGTTCGTCAAGCAGTTCGAAGAGACCTTCGGCGTCACCGCCGCAGCGCCGGCTCCGGCGCCCGGGCCGGCCGGCCCCGGCGCAGGTGCCGCGCCTGAGGCAGCAGAAGAGCAGGACGAGTTCGACGTTGTCCTGGAGGCTGCCGGCGAGAAAAAGGTCCAGGTCATCAAAGCTGTCCGCGAGATCGTTTCGGGTCTCGGCCTGAAGGAAGCCAAGGACTTGGTCGACGGCGCACCGAAGGCCATCCTGGAGAAGGCACCGAAGGAGGCCGCGGAGGCCGCCAGGGCAAAGCTGGTAGAGGCCGGCGCGACCGCGACCATCAAGTAACTCCGGTCTTCTGACCGCCAGCCGCCGGTCCGGACGGCAGCACCGTTGTAGGAGGCGGGTTCCTGCCGGAACCCGCCCCTACGACGTCCGGCGGCACCAACCCGTCCTGGGCCGGATCCCAGCGGCGCAGCGGTCACCGTTGCGCCAACCGATAGCCTGAAGGTCGACGAAGGGGAGTGCCGAAGATGGACGTCAAGGTCAGTACGCCGTCTGCGGTCCGCGGGGCCGGCGTCACCGCAGCGATGCTGGTGCCCGGCCACAACGGGTTCAGCCGGATTCTCCGCACCGCGTTGGTCGGCGCCGGCTACCTCGGATCGTTTGCGACGGAACCGGACAAGAAGCCGGCGCACTACACGCTGGTCTCCTTCGACAAGTCTGACGACGTGCCGGACCAAGTCCGCGAGTACGGCACGGTTGCGCTCGGCACCGCCAGCTGGATCGGGATCCAGGCAGTCCTGGCGCACGTCGCGGCCCTGTTGCCGCTACCCAAGACGATCAAGGCCATGCTGCTCGGTGGAACCGTCGCAGTGGCCGACAGCTGGATCGGCGACCGGGCGAAGAGCGGCGCAACCAACCGCGCCGGCTGACGCCAACGCTTGCGAATGCGGCCGTCGGGCCGTCGCCAGGCGGCACAGCGGTGAAGCCGCTGACGACATCGTCCAGCTCCTCCGGCAGGCAGCTACAGCACAGCGCCAGGGTTGAAGATGCCGTCCGGATCCAGGGCGTCCTTGATCGTCCGGGTCAGCCTCAGCACATCCGGGCCGAGCTGGCCAGGCAGCGCGCCCTTCTTCAGCCGTCCCACCCCGTGCTCGCCGGTAATAGTGCCGCCCAACGACAGCGCCAGCTGCATCACCTCGTCGAAGGCAGCCCTCGCTCGTCGGACCGAATCGGGATCACCGCCATCGTGCACCACCAGCGGGTGGGTGTTGCCGTCGCCGGCGTGGGCCACCACCGGGATGTCGACGCCGTGCCGCTGGGCGATGGCTCCGATGCCGGTGATCAGTGCTGGCAGTTGCGGTATCGGTACCCCGACGTCCTCGAAGAGCAGCGTTCCGCGCTTCTCAACGGCCTGGAACGCGTTGCGTCGGGCGTGCAGGAACATCTCGCCCTCCACCGGGTCGTCGGTCACGAAGCACTCCTTCGCGCCGTGAGCGTCGCAGGCCTGCTGCATGGCTTCGATCTCCAGCCGGCGGGCGGCGCCAGGAGCATCGGACTGGCCAATCAGCAGGGCGCCGGCCTCACGATCGAGCCCGGCATGGAACAGGTCCTCGCAGGCGTTGACGGAGTAGTTGTCCATCAACTCCATCATCGACGGGCGCACGGTCGCGCCGATCGCCACCACCGCGTTGGCGGCGCACTCGACGTCCGGGAAGGTGGCCACGAAGGTGGCCGCCGGCGGCTGGGCCGGCAACAACCGCAGGATCGCCCGGGTGACGATGCCGAGCATGCCCTCGCTGCCGACGAACAGCTTGATCAGCGACAGCCCGGCGGTGTCCTTGATTCGCTGGCCACCCAACCGGACCAGCGTGCCGTCGGCCAGCACCACGTCCATCCCGAGCACATAGTCGGTGGTGACGCCGTACTTGACGCAGCAAAGGCCGCCGGCGTTGGTGGCGAGATTGCCGCCGATGGAACACATTTCGAAGGACGAGGGGTCGGGCGGGTACCACAGCCCGTGCTTGGCAGCTGCCCGCTTGACGTCCGCATTGATCGCTCCCGGCTCGACGATGGCCGTCCTGGTGGGGGTGTCGATGACGATGTCCGTCATCTTCTCCAGGCTCACCACCAACCCGCCGGAGACTGCCGTCGATCCACCGGACAGTCCTGTCCCTGTACCGCGCGGGACGATGGCTACCCGGTGCCGAGCCGCCCACCTGACGGCTTCCTGGACGTCCGCCGCGGTCAGCGCCCTGACCACGGCGATCGGGGTTCCGGCTTCCGGGTCGCGGGCCCAGTCTCTGCGGTAGTTCTCCAGAGTGGCCGGCGCGGTGATCAGCACCCCGTCGGTTAGGGCGGCTGCCAGTTCGGGCAGGGCGGGCAGGGTTGCCGTCATGACAGCCGACGCTACTCGCGCAGCGCACCCGGAGATCCACGACACCGACCCGGAGATCTACCGCACCGAGCCGGACCTGGAGCCTGGCCCGACGCGAAATGGCCAGGTGTCGGAGGAGGATGCGACGATCTGTCGATGATTGATCATGTGGGTATCCAGGCCGCCGACGTCGAGGCATCCGCGACGTTCTACACGACCGTTTTCGCCGCCATCGGTTTGACCGAAGCCGCCAAGTACCCGACCCCTGCCGGGCCTGTCATCGGGCTGGCCGATGCCGACGGGGAGATCCCGTTCTGGCTCAGCCCGAACATCGGTGGCGGCCCGGCCAGGGAGGACCACATCAGCTTCCGGGCCGCCAGCCGTGAGCAGGTCGAGGCGGTGCATGCCGCCGCGGTGCAAGCAGGAGTGGAGGTGTTGCACGCGCCGCGGGAGTGGCCGGAGTACCACCCCGGCTACTACGCCGTCTTCCTGCGCGATCCGGACGGGCACAACGTGGAGGCCGTCACCCACCAGTGAGTTGTGCACACGCCGGATGGGTGTGCTTGACGTTTGCCCGATCGCGGTTCAGCATTGACGCACGACGTCGGCCATATAGCGGGTCGCGTCCCTCGAGTCCGGCAGGTTGTTCCGAGCAGTGTGGCAGTGATGTGGCAGGTAGTGGCAGCCGGCTTTTCAGTCGTGAGCAGCCCTCGTGTGACACAGCCCACCGTTCGGTGAACCCGCGATCGGGGGCACGTCTGGACGGGTGCGCCCTAAAGCTGGTAGGCTCACTCTTTGCGCTGCCCTCCTTCCGCCACCCCTCCTCCCAGCGTGCCTGTGCTGCCTGCCGCCACGGTTCACGTCGCGTGCCCGCGATCAGGTCGCCGATCTGGGGAGACGGTCCTGAGAGCAGCCGAAGGCACAGCCCTTAGGCAGTATCGGTCCTCGGAAGGACGCACCTTGGCAGTCAGCACGTCAACCCAGCCCCAAACCCCCCCAGCCGCCACCAAAAGAGTTTCGTTCGCCAAAACCCGTGAGCCGCTCGAGGTTCCGAATCTCCTGGCCCTGCAGACCGAATCGTTCCAGTGGCTCGTCGGCGCCCAGTCGTGGCGCGATCGTCAGACAGAGCCCACCCCGTCCGGCCTTGACGAGATTCTCGCGGAAATCTCTCCTATCGAGGACTTCTCCGGCAACCTGTCGCTGAACTTCGCCGACCCCTGGTTCGACGAGGTCAAGGCCACGGAAGCGGATTGTCGCGAGAAGGACATGACCTACTCCGCTCCGCTGTTCGTCACCGCGGAGTTCATGAATGCCGAGACCGGCGAGATCAAGTCCCAGACCGTCTTCATGGGTGATTTCCCGATGATGACGAGCAAGGGCACCTTCATCATCAACGGCACCGAGCGTGTCGTGGTGTCCCAGCTGGTCCGCTCGCCTGGCGTCTACTTCGACAAGACGCTGGACAAGGCCGCCGGCAAAGAGGTCTTCGCCGTCAAGGTGATCCCCTCCCGCGGTGCCTGGCTCGAGTTCGACATTGACAAGCGCGACACCATCGGCGTCCGCATAGACCGCAAGCGCCGCCAGCCCGTCACCGTGCTGCTGAAGGCGCTCGGCTGGGACAACGCTCGGATCGCCGAGAAGTTCGCGTGGTCAGAAGTCTTGCTGTCGACCCTGGAGAAGGACCACATCGGCGGCACCGACGAGGCACTGCTGGACATCTATCGCAAGCTGCGCCCGGGCGAGCCACCGACCCGCGAGTCGGCGGAGAACCTGCTGCAGAACCTGTTCTTCCGCGACAAGCGCTACGACCTGGCCAAGGTCGGCCGATACAAGCTGAACAAGAAGCTCGGCCTGAACGAGCCCACCAGCGTCGGCGTGCTCACCGAGGCCGATCTGGTCGCCACCATCGAGTACCTGCTGCGGCTGCACGACGGCCAGGAATCCTGGACCGTTCGCGGCCAGGACCTGCCGGTCGAGATCGACGACATCGACCACTTCGGCAACCGCCGGCTGCGCACCGTGGGCGAGCTCATCCAGAACCAGATCCGGGTGGGCCTGTCGCGGATGGAGCGCGTGGTCCGCGAGCGGATGACCACGCAGGATGTCGAGGCGATCACGCCGCAGACAC
>JALYXB010000074.1 GCA_030947305.1 Actinomycetota bacterium
TGACCTCGGTGATTTCTTGCAGCGCAGCAACAGCGGCGGCGACACTCGCGCGTCGCTGCGCCAGCGTCACAGTTGTCGAAGTCGCCGCCTCATCCATACCCACAATGTTACGAACCAGGTCCGACAGTCGATCCCTCCAGAACCCCTGCAGCGCAACACTTCTGATCACAAATAGATAACGATTGGCAGGAGTCGGCCTGGAGGGCGCTGACTGCAAACACCATGATAATCGCCTGAGATGCGTTGTCTGACAACAAGAGCCAGATTCGCCACCGGACGTCCCTCGAGTGGATAGTGTGTTCGCCAGTGAACTCTGGGTCGCAGGACCACACGATCTGGATCTGGGGTCTTGGCGGGCCGGGGTGGCCGAAACGTCATCCAGCACGAGCGATCCGCATGCGAATCTCGCCCACCGGAAACCCTCAGCGTGGATAGTGGCGAGCGAGTCGGCGTGATCGGGTCTCCGGAGTTCATCGTCACCGACGCCACCCGCGCCCGACCGGATACTGGACAACCAGAGCGGGCAACGGCCTCGAGCAGCTTCGAACGGTCCTCCGCCCACCCTTGGCTGTGGAGGCGAAGACCCCCCTCGATCAGCTCATCCACCCCACGCTTCACAGCCACCAGATCGTCACCCGTTCGATTCGTATCCGACGGAATCGCCAATCACCTGGCAGGATCAGCCGGGTGGCCAACGAGTCGGGCGATCACCACACATCCAGCGAGTCGGCGATCGAACACACCCTCGGAACGCTCAGAGCGCTGAATCCTATTCTGGCGCCGCTCCCGGAATCCGATGCACCGCTGAGCATCGACGAGCTGTACAGATCGCACCGGATGGGCATGGTGCGGCTGGCAATCCTGCTGGTCGACGACATCTCCAGCGCCGAGGACGTGGTCCAGGAGGCGTTCGCCGGGCTCTACAAGCAGTGGAGTTCGCTGCGGGACACCCGGGCGGCGATCGGCTACCTGCGGACCGCGGTCGTGAACGGCTCGCGGTCGATGCTGCGGCGTCGACGCACAGCGCGGGCCTACACGCCGCCGGATCCGGGCACGGCACGGTCGGCCGAGTCGCTGGCCATCATGTCCGCCGAGCATCGCGCCGTCGTGGAAGCGATGGCCGAACTGCCGCCGCGGCAGCGCGAAGTGCTAGTGCTGCGGTACTACGGCGGCCTGTCGGAGGCCGAGATCGCAGAGGCGACCGGGTTGTCGAAGGGCACTGTGAAGTCGACGGCCAGCCGCGGGGTGGCCAAACTCGGTGACCTGATGCGCACCGCGATGGGCTGACGCGAAATGACAGCGCGGTGATCGAATGACGGCGCGGCCGCCGCAGAGTCGGTCCGGAGCCGATCCGGAGAAGGTGCTGTCGCAGGCGTTACGGGTGCTGGCCGGAGGACGGCCGGCCGCCCCAGGCACCGATTCCCGTACCGGACCGCCGCCGGCCAGCTCCAGGGGTCTGACCACGGCCCACATACTGCTGATCGCGGCCATCGTCGGCGTACTGATCGGGATGGGCGCCGGTCTGCTGACGATCGTCTAGGGGCCGCCATCACCCAGTACTCTTGGTGATCGTGACGAACCTGGCGCTGCTCCCTGGCTGGCTCGACCCGTCGACCATGATCAACGGCATGGGGTCGGGGGCGGTCCTCGGGATCATGCTGGTCTTGTTCGCCGAGTGTGGCCTGCTGATCGGATTCTTCCTGCCGGGCGACACCCTGCTCTTCATGGCGGCCCTTTTCGTCTCGACGAAGGCATTGCACATCAACTTGATCCTGCTCATGCTGCTGGAAATGGTGGCCGCGTTCGTCGGCAACATGGTCGGATACGGCATCGGGTACAAGGTCGGCCCGGCGGTGTTCAAGAGCCGCGACGCGAAGTTCCTGAAGCCGGAACACATCGAGCGGTCCAGCAAGTTCTTCGACAGGTACGGGAAGATCACCGTCGTCTTGGCCAGGTTCGTCCCGGTGGTGCGCACTGTTGCCACCGTGATGGCCGGCGCGGCAAGGATGAATGTCAAGATCTACACGGGCTATTCGCTGCTCGGCGCAGTGTTGTGGGTTGCCCTGGTCTCGATCGCCGGCTTCTACCTCGGAAAGATTTCCTTCATCCAGAAGCACGTCGATCTGCTGGTGGTGGTGGCCATCGTCGCGGTGGTGCTGTTCAGCGCGGGGCCGGCGATCTACCACTGGCTCAACAAGCGCAGGGCCAAGAAGTCCGGCGGGGCAACGATTCCCGACTAAGTTCGCGATCATGAACTCATGGAAAGACTCCCTGGCTGCGCTGGCCATTTCCACCCTGATTCCGGTGGTGATGCTCGTGGTGTTCCAACGAATGTTCTTGCGTGGCGCCGGGTTCAGCGGAGCGGTCAAGGGTTGACTGAGCTCTTACCCATCACATGCCGCAGTGCCGACTCGAGATCGGGGTTGCGGAATCGGTGCCCTGCCCGCTCCAGCACCGCCGGCGTCACCCGCTGGGACGCCTCTGCCACCTCGGCGGCGCCCTCGCTGCCCAGCAACAGCTTCGGCCCGAACGAGGGTACCGGCACTACCGTCGGCCGGTGCATCACATGGCCGAACACCGTGGTGAACTCCTTGTTACGCACCGGGTTCGGTGCCACGGCATTCACCGGTCCGGACAGCGAGGTGTCGGTGAGCGCCCGCAGATAGATGTCGAGCAGGTCGTCGATCCCAATCCAGCTGAGCCACTGCTCCCCCGACCCGAGCCGGCCGCCGACGCCCAGCGCGAACAGCGGCCGGAGCTGTTTGATGAAACCGCCGGCCGGCGTCACCACGATGCCGGTGCGTACCTGCACCGTTCTGAGCCTCGCGTTGGCGGCGGCAACGGTAGCCGAGTCGGCCTCCCAGTCGACCACCACCTTGGCCAAAAAATCGTCGCCGGCAATGGCCGTCTCGTCGAGCGGTTCGTCACCGCGATCGGCGCCGTAGATGCCGATCCCTGATGCGCTGACGAAGGTGCCAACACCTGCGGCCGCTGCCACCTCGGCGAGCCGGCGAGTAGGGCCTACCCGGGAACCGCGGACAGCCTGCTTGTGCGCCGCGGTGAAGCGGCCGGCGATACCCTCGCCGGCCAGATGCACCACCGCGTCCACCCCGTCGAGCAGATTCTTGGCCGGATTGTCGGTATCCCACTGTCGCTCATCGGCCCCGCTGGCCGGGTGACGCACCAGTCGGACGATCTTGTGGCCACCGGTACTCAGCAAGGCCGCCAGCTGCGATCCGATCAGCCCGGACGCGCCGGTGACCGCGACGGTGAGCGGCGGCGAGGCGTACGCGGCGTGGGCGGCCAGGTCTCCGGCGAGCTGCCGGTGCCGATATTCGAAGGTGGCACGCAGCAGGGCGGCAGGCACGGGTGTGATCACTGTGTCCGACATGACGGATCGACCGCCGTCCGCTACCTGTACCCGGTGTTCGTGCCGCCACGGGTTGACCAGTCGCAACGGGAACGAGGTCAGTTCGTCGACGAACTGCTGCCCCTGGACGTAGCCGTCCCGTTGATGCTGGGAGGTCCACGGCGCCCCGGCGACCCGCAGCTTGGCGGTGCCGTCCCGCAGGTTCGCCGCCTCCTGGACGACGGTCATCGGCTGCCATGGTGGGAGCAGCCGGTAGATCGCGCCCGGCCTTTCCAGCAGCGCCCAGAGATCCTCGGCCGACGCGTCGAGGTCGGCGGAATGCTCGATGCCCATAGTGATCTCTCCTGTCGCTACCGCATTGCCGGCGCGGCTGCCGAAAGCCACCGGCTCCGGTGCCGGCCAGGACCTGCGTGGAGCTCCATAGGCTAGGGCCCGACGTTACCCGTATGCGGCATCCTCAGATTAAGCGGTCGGTCAGTGCCACCCACCGTGCTGAGACGATCGGTACCGACGTCACTTGCACCAGTCGGCAGGCAGCATGACCGTGATTCCGAAGAAGTGTGATTGGGCCGAGCACACCTGCCCCTTGATGTCATCAGCGTAATTGATGACGTGAGTCCGCTGCTGCCAGATGGAGAAGACGACCGCAGCTGCCAGCAGCAGCGACAGGATCTTGCCGATGATCTTCTTGATGATGATTGCGGCGAGCACGCCGATGACGACGAAGGCGATAATCACCGTCGTCGCCACGGTGTTGACGGTGTTCAGATCCACCCGTGCCACCGTACCTGCGGCGGCCGACGCTCCAGGCACGGTTCAGCCCTGAATTGACCCTGGTTCCGGCTGGAGCACCTGTGCACCCCGGGCATCCATCACCTCGGGGCTGTGCAACACCGATCCGGCCGCGCAGAGTTCACCAGGCACTGTTCAGGTCGGCGTGTTGCCTGATCCAGCTGTGCATCGCGATGCCGGCGGCCACGCCGGCGTTGATCGAGCGGGTGGACCCGAACTGGGCGATCGATACCGTCATCGCGGCCGCGTGGTGGGCCTCTTCGGACAGACCCTCCGACTCGGATCCGAACAGCAGCAGGCAGTTCTGCGGCAGCTGTGCGGTCTCCAGCGGGACCGACCCGGCGGTGTTGTCGACGCCGACGATCAGCAGCTCGTGCTGGGTGGCATAGGCGACCAGCGAGTCGATGGTGTCGTGGTGCTGCAGGTGCTGATAGCGATCGGTGACCATCGCGCCACGACGGTTCCACCGCCGCCGCCCGACGATGTGCACGGCGGCCACCGCGAAAGCGTTCGCGGTTCGGACGATGGTGCCGATGTTGTAGTCGTAGCCGAGGTTCTCGATGCCGACGTGCAGCGGGAACCGGCGCCGGTCGATGTCGGCAACAATGGCGTCCCGCCGCCAGTAGCGATACGCGTCGACCACATTGCGCCGGTCGCCGCCGGCCAGTAGTTCGGCGTCGTAGCGGGGATCGTCCGGCCAGTGAGCCGGCCCGCCGGGCCACGGCCCGACCCCTACCTGATCGCCGGTCGTCCACTCGGTGGGGCCGGGCTGGGCGCCTGCTGCCTTCGGTCCGGCTCCGTCTGTCGTCCCAGGATCAGGCATCGTCGGATCAAGCCAGGCCGAGATCCGTCAGGTCGAGCAGGTAGCGGTAGTCAATGCCGCGCGAGCGAACCAGCTCGGCGGCCCCGGTGGCCCTGTCGACCACCGTCGCCACTCCGAGCACGATCGCGCCGGCTTCCAGCAATGCGTCGACGGCGGCCAGCACCGAGGCGCCGGTGGTCGAGGTGTCCTCGACGGCCAGCACCTTCCGGCCGGCAACATCGGGACCCTCGATGCGCTTACCCATTCCGTGCACCTTGGCCTCCTTGCGGACCACGAAGGCATCGATCGGCCGTCCTGGTGCGTGCATGATCGCCAGCGCCACCGGGTCGGCGCCGAGCGTCAGGCCGCCTACTGCCGCGTAGTTCCAGTCGGCCGTCAGTTGACGCATCAGGGTGCCGATCAAGGGCGCCGTCTGGTGTTGCAAAGTGGGCAGCCGGCCGTCGATGTAATAGTCGGCTTGTTGACCGGAGGACAACGTGATCGCGCCGCGGAACACCGCCATCTCGCT
Organism: Actinomycetota bacterium; assembly: GCA_030947305.1. Classification (GTDB taxonomy): domain Bacteria; phylum Actinomycetota; class Actinomycetes; order Mycobacteriales; family Nakamurellaceae; genus Nakamurella. The sequence continues at coordinate 5,494 of JALYXB010000074.1, forward strand.
GACCAGGTCGGCGAGTTTGGCCTTGGCGGCCCCATCGGGCTGCGGCGGCCCACCAGGAGTGGACGGCGCACCGGCGACGTCCGAGGCGGACGGGGCGGATGGTTGCTGATAGGTCACGACGTGCAGCCTACGACCGAGGCTTGCGATCCACGCTGTTGGCCACCATCCGGACCACAGAACGGGGCGCGAGTTTGGCGGCAGCGGCGATCGAGGAATACAGCCGGCCCGGAATCGACAGCGGCCGGTTTGCCCGCAGATCGGCCAGCGAGGCGGCGACGAGCTTGTCGACGTCCACGTACATCCAGCCGGGTTTGTTCGCCATGTCGATGCCGGCCCTGCGATGAAATTCGGTGCGGACGAAGCCGGGGCATAGGGCCTGGATCCGAACTCCGGATCCGTTGCAGGCCATCGCCAGCCCTTCGCTGAAGGCGATCACCCAGGCCTTGGACGCCGAGTAGGTGGAGCCGCGCCCCGGCAGCAGTCCGGCGATCGATGCCACGTTGATGATGCCGCCGTGTCCGCGGGCCGTCATGCCGGGCAGGGCGGCGTGGGTCAGCAGCATGACGGCGGTGACGTTGAGTTCCAGCTGTTGGCGGAGCTCCTGCTGGCTGGTCATCGCAAAGCCCTTGCCGATGCCCCGGCCGGCGTTGTTCACCAGCAGATCCACCGGCCGGCCCGGATCGGACAACCGATCCGCAACCCGCTGCCGCTGAACCGGATCGGTAAGGTCGGCCGGCAGCACCTGCACCTGCGGAGCCCCGGAGGCCAGCAGCTCCCCCTCCCGTTCGGCCAGTCCGGCCGCGTCCCTGGCCACCACCACCAGCCGATAGCCGTCCGCCGCCAACCGCCGGGTGAACGCGGCGCCGATCCCCGAGGTGGCACCGGTGACGAGGGCAGTAGGCACGACATCCAGACTATCGTCCGGCGCCGCTCGCAACCCCGCGGGAGCCGATGGCTGCAGGACAACCCGTCGAACTCCGCGGCACCACGGTCGGCAGATTGCCGCCGTTGCGCCGCCTACTGACAACAGGTAACCCTCTGAGCAGCAACCGGATCGCCCGCCACCGGATCAGCAGCGGAATCCGGTACGGCACACCGCGAACCCTGCGGACCGCGGTGCGCATGGATGCGGCGGTCAGTGGCACGACAGGGCCGCCGACGGTGGCAGCCAACACCAACCTGCCGTCCCGATGCAGGTTCACCGTCACCTGTAACCGGTCGGCGGCCAGCGTCAGCTGCACCCGGTACTCGCCCGCCGCGTCGTTGAACGGGGAAACATAGAAGTCCTTGGTTACCAACCACTTTCCCGACAACTCGTCGGCCGATTCGGCCGGCAACACGTACGCCTGCCGCTCACCGTAGGTGTTGTGCACCTCCAGGATTGCCGCGCGTAGCCGGCCGTCGGCGGTGAAGCACCAGAACACCGACAGCGGGTCGAAGACATAGCCGGCGCTGCGCGGATGCGCCAGCAACAGCACCCGGTCGTCAGCCGCCAGGGGAATGCCCCACTCGGCCAACAGTGCGGTCAGGTCCGGGCGAAATCCGTTGCTGGACAGATGATCGGCGGATCGCAGACCGAACTGCCGGCCAGCAGCACGCAACTGCGGAATGTCGTCGATGTCGACCAACCACTGCATGCTGCGGTAACGAAAATGATCGTCGACGCCAACGTGTCTGCGGTGGCTGACGTGCCCGACCACCAGCGCCGGCACAGCGGGCGTCGTCACCAGCTCTCTCCGAAGGCCGCGGCGGCGTCCACGCCCGACCGGCAGCCGTCCTCGTGGAAACCCCAGCCGTGGTAGGCACCGGCGAAGGCGGTGCTGGCGGAATTCAGCGATGGCAGCTCGGCTCTGGCCCTGCCCGATTCCATGTCGTAGATCGGGTGCCGGTACTCCATCTCGGCAATCACCGATCGTTGATCGATCCGATCGGTCGCATTCATCGTCACCAGGAACTGCCGTTTCGAGTCCAGGTTTTGCAGCCTGTTCATCCAGTAGGTGACGATCGGGCCGTCTTCGTCGACCGGCTCCCGCGGCACCAAATAGTTCCAGGAGGCCTTCGCGCCGGTGGCCCGCGGCAGCAACCCGGCATCGGTGTGCAGCACCGTGTGATTCAGGGAGTACCGGAACGCACCGAGCACCCGTTGTTCCTCGGCCGTCGGATCGCCCAGCAGCGACAGCGCCTGGTCGGCATGGGTGGCGAGCACCACCTTGTCGAAGCTGCTGCTGCTCCCGGAGTCGTCGGTCACCGAGACGCCGGTCGCCGACCGGAGGATCTGAGTGATCTTCCGGCCCTGCCGCACGTCTGTCAGCCGGGCGGCGACGGCCTTCACATAGGTGGCCGAGCCACCCGGGACGGTGTACCACTGCGGCGAATTGGACACCGACAACATGCCGTGGTGATCCAGGAAGCGGAACAGGAACCTGGCCGGGTATTCCAGGGCGGTTCCAGACCCACAGGACCACACGCAGGCCACCACCGGCACCGCGTACAACTCGCGGAAACTCGTCGTAAAGCCTTGGCCGGTCAAGAAATCGCCGTAGCTGGTCTCGTCCCCGTCCGAGCTGTTCGCCAGGAACTCAGAGGCCGCCCGATGGAATCGCTTCACCTGGACCAGCAGGCCAAGGAACCGTGGCGACAGCATCTGTCTGGGCTGCGCGAGCAGCCCAGAGATGCCGCGGCCGCCGGCATACTCAAGCCCTGTTGCCTCATGCCGGATGCTCATGCTCATCTCGGCCTTGCGGGCCTTGATGCCCAACTCGCCGAACAGCTTGCGCAGGTAAGGGTAGGTGCGGTCGTTGTGGACGATGAAGCCGGAGTCGACGCCGATCTCGCGTCCGGCGCCGTCGTCGACCTGGTGGGTGTGGGCGTGTCCGCCGAGCCGATCCTCCACCTCGAACAGCGTGACGTCGTGGCTGCGGCGGAGTAGGTAGGCGGCCGTCAGGCCGGACACTCCGGCGCCGATCACGGCCACCGTCGGCCGACCGGTCGTCATCGGACGGCCTTCGGCGGCAGCGGGATGAAGCCGGAGGTACTACACAGGTACTCCGGGTAACCGGGCTTGGAACTGCTCATCCTCTTCTCGGTCAGTGCCTTGCCGGTCTTGGCCACCAGCAGGTACGTCATGGCCAGCGGTGACAAAATCGTCAAGGCGCCCACCCAGGTCGAGCCGACGGTGAGAAAGATCCCCCACCACACGCAGGCATCACCGAAGTAGTTGGGGTGCCTGGTATATCGCCACAGGCCGGTGTTCAGCACGGTGCCCTTCTTGGATGGATCCTTCTTGAACGCGGCGAGCTGGGCGTCACCGACGGCCTCGAAGGCCAATCCGACCAGCCAGAGCAGAATGCCGATCGTCACCAGCCACCAGGCCGGCCGCTGGAGCACCATAGCAAGCTGCACCGGGATGGAGACGAACCACATCGCGATCCCTTGCGGCAGTTGCACTTTACCCGCGATGGCTGCTGGCCCGGAGTCCTTCAGCATCTCCACGTACCGCGGATCCTCCGGCAGACCGTGGTTGCGTCGCAGGATGTGCACGCCGAGCCGGACACCCCAGACCGTCACCATCGTCACCACCGTGAAGCGCAGGCCGGCCGTCCCGTGACCGGTGCTCACCAGCAGCGAGACCCAACCGATCACCACGAAGCCAGGGCCCCAGATCGCATCGATGATCGAATATCTTCCGGTGATTTTGCCGACCGCGAAGCTGGCGGCCATCACTAGCACGACGGCCAGCGCCGTCACCCCGAGACTGAGCCAGAACGCGCTCATCGAAGACCCCTTGGGCGTTCCCAGCCAGACCTGTCGGGCTCGAGTTCGGCGCTGCCGTCCGAGTGCCGACGAGTGGCCAGGATCTGGTCCACTCCCATCCGGCCGGATTCGAACGCCAACGCGCCGCCGACCAGGTACAGCCGCCAGATCCGGGCACCCGCCTCGCCCAGCAACATCACCGCGGCGTCCCAATGCTGCTCCAGTGTGCGGGACCAGGCGTCGATGGTCCAGGTGTAGTGCTCCCGCATGGCGTGCACATCGCGCACCTCCAGGCCCGCAGTGCCGAGGAGGGAAACGGTGGTGCCCAACGGCTTCATGTGCATGTCCGGCGCGATATAGGCCTCGATGAAGGCGCCACCGCCAGGCGCGTTCTCGCCGCGGGACATCTGCTGCACCAGGACTCGACCGCCGGGCCGCACCAGGTTGTGCAGCAGCGCGGCGAAGGCCGGGTACTCCCCTTCACCGACGTGCTCACCCATCTCGATGGTGGACACGGCGTCGAAGTTCCAGCCGGCGATACCCGTAGCTAGCTCGCGATAGTCGGCGTGCACTACCCGCACCCGATCGGCGAGGCCGCCATCGGCGACCCGCTTGCTGACGTATTCGAACTGCTGCCGCGACAGGGTGACGCCGGTCGAATGGGTGCCGAAATGCTCTGCCGCGTAACAGATCAGCGAACCCCAGCCGCAGCCGATGTCCAGATGTGTTCCGCCCTCGGCCAGCCCGAGCTTGCGGCAGATCAGGTCGAGCTTGGCGTTCTGCGCATCCAGGAGTGAGCCGGTCGGGCCGTCGGTGTAGTAGCCGCAGGAGTAGGCCATCGATTGGTCCAGCAGCAGCTCGTAGAACTCGTTGCCGACGTCGTAGTGGTGGGCGATCGCCGCCCGGTCGCGGGCGCGTGAATGCCGCTGTCCCGACAGTGAGGCGGCAGAGCCCGGCCGGGACGGCCGACGGCCGATGACGCCCAGTCGCAGCGCCGTCCGGAGAATTTTGGGCAGGTCGCGCAGTGCCGGCCGGGTCGGCTTGTTCCTGTCGGGTGACCACACCACGGCCAGCGCCTCGCGCAAATCGCCGTCGACGTCCAGGTCGCCGCTGATGTACGCCTCCGCCAGCCCGAGCTCGCCGGGCGACCACGCCATACGGCGCAGCGCACGGCGGTTGCGGATCACCATCACCGGCGCCCGCGACGCCGGCCCCGCCGAACCATTGGCCGAGAAGATGGGGCCGGCTTCGGAGCCGTCCCAGGCGCGCAGTCGCAGCGGGAGCGGAGCGCCCAGCAGGCTCCCGGCCGCCTCGGCGATCCGCTCGGCGGTGTTCGTCATGGCAGTCCTTCGGAGCGAGCACGGGCGAGGATTGCCGCGCGCAGCCCGGCCACCGGGTGATCAGTACCTCTTCGAAACGATCGCCAAACCGAGCACCGCCGACGGCCGCGACTCAGCTTCGCCTCCGCGCCCCGATCATGGCAACGACCGCGCCGACAATGATGACCACCCCGCCGGCAATGGTGAGCCAGAGGCCTATCGAATACGAGACGTCGACGCCTTGATCCCTGAGCGTCTGCAATTCGGAGTGGCTCTTGATCAGGTCATAGATCGGCACACCGGTTGCCACCACACCGGCCAGGACGGCCACCACCTGCAGTCCCCGGCCGCCCTTGCGGGCCAGTGCCAAGCCGCCGACGACCAGGGCCACGATGGCGGCGCCGAAGGTGATCCAGCCATCGGTGGCTCCGGTATTGCCGACGTCGGCGCCGGACACCGATCCGGTCCCACTGACCGTCAGCGTGACCCCCCGCGCGCTCAGCGATACCCAGGTCAGGAACGCGGCGATCGCCGCCACCAGTGCGCCCAGAACGACGATCCCGCCGCCAACCGGATTCGCCCCGGTGGTCGCCACTGCTGGCCGTCCGCCCGGGTAGCCCTGCTGATAGGCCGGATGCTGGTAGCCCGGCTGCTGGTAGCCCGGCTGCCGGTAGCCCGGCTGCTGGTAGCCCGGCTGCTGGTAGCCCGGCTGCTGATAGCCCGGCTGCTGATAGCCCGGCTGCTGGTCAGCCTGCTGGTACGGCTGTGGTTGAGCGGCCTGCTGCGGATATGGTTGCTGACCTTGCTGACCTTGCTGACCTTGCTGGCCGTCGGCTGGATTCATCGAGCAACCCCTGCGCTAGAAGTGTTGGGGGAGCGTAACCCCTCGGCGCACTTCCAACGTCATAAAGGCGAGCCCGGCCATGAGTGATCTGCCGATGTCCGTACCGAAAGGGTCTGAACGCCCCCGTCGGCGCCGGCCTGGGCATCGACCAACACCGTGTCGCCGTCGACGATCTGGCCGGCGAGCAGCGCCTTGGCGAGCTGGTCGCCGATGGCGCTCTGCACCAGCCGGCGCAGCGGCCGGGCTCCGTACATCGGATCGAACCCGTTGCGCGCCAACCATTCTCGCGCCTCATCGCTGACGTCAAGGGTCAGCCTTCGGGCGGCAAGCCGAGCGCCGAGCTGGGCCACCTGAATGTCCACGATGGCAGCGAGCTCCTCGACGCCGAGGGCAGCGAAGAACACGATGTCGTCCAGCCGGTTCAAGAACTCCGGCTTGAAGGCACTGCGCACCACCGCCATCACGCTGTCATGTCGCTGCTCGTCGCTGAGCAGCGGATCGGTCAGCGCAGCCGAACCGAGGTTGCTGGTAAGAATCAAGATCACGTTGCGAAAGTCGACAGTGCGGCCCTGACCATCGGTCAACCGGCCATCGTCCAACACCTGCAGCAGGATGTCGAAGACGTCCCGGTGCGCCTTCTCCACCTCGTCGAGCAGAATCACGCTGTACGGACGGCGGCGCACCGCCTCGGTCAACTGGCCACCCTCTTCATAGCCGACATAACCCGGAGGAGCACCGATCAACCTGGCCACCGCGTGCTTCTCGGAGTACTCGCTCATATCGATGCGGACCATCGCGCGCCGATCGTCGAACAAGAAGTCCGCCAATGCTTTTGCCAATTCGGTCTTGCCAACACCGGTCGGACCCAGGAAAAGGAAGCTGCCCGTCGGACGGTCGGGATCGGACACGCCCGCTCGGGCGCGCCGCACGGCATCGGACACCGCAGTGACCGCCCCGGTCTGCCCGATCACATTGCGGGCCAGCTCCGTCTCCATCCGCAGCAGCTTGCTGGTCTCGCCTTCCATCAGCCGGCCGGCAGGGATGCCGGTCCAGGCCGAGATCACTGTGGCGATGTCGTCGGGCGTCACCTCTTCGCCGACCATCGGGATGTCGGTCGGCAGCAAGCTGGCATGTTCGTCCGTGGATGCTGCGGCGAGTTCCCTTTCCAGGCCCGGGATCTCGCCATACAGCAGCTCCGACGCACGAGCCAGGTCACCATCGCGCTGGGCCCTGTCCGCCTGCGAACGCAGCTCGTCCAGCTGCTTCTTCAGCTCGCCGACCCTGTTCAGGTCGGACTTCTCCTGTTCCCAGCGGGTCGTCATCGCCGCCAGCTGTTCCGTCCGGTCGGCCAGATCGCTCTTCAGCCGCTGCAACCGGTCGGTGGAGGCGGCGTCGGACTCCTTGGCAAGCGCCAGCTCCTCCATCTTCATCCTGTCGACCTGCCGCTGCAGTTCGTCGATCTCGACGGGGCGCGAGTCGATCTCCATCCGCAGTCGGGAGGCCGCCTCGTCGATCAGGTCGATGGCCTTGTCCGGCAGGAACCTGCTAGTGATGTATCGATCGGACAAGGTGGCGGCGGCGACCAGCGCCGAGTCGGCGATCCGGACGCCATGATGTGCCTCGTAGCGCTCCTTGATGCCGCGAAGGATGCCGATGGTGTCCTCGACCGACGGTTCGCCGACGAACACCTGCTGGAACCGGCGTTCGAAGGCGGCGTCCTTCTCGATGTGCTGGCGGTATTCGTCAAGGGTGGTGGCGCCCACCATCCGCAGCTCTCCGCGGGCCAACATCGGTTTGAGCATGTTGCCGGCATCGAGGGAAGAATCAGCACCCGAGTTGCCGGCGCCGACGACCGTGTGCAGTTCGTCGATGAAGGTGACGACCTGTCCTCCCGATCCCTTGATCTCCTCAAGAACGGCCTTCAGCCGTTCCTCGAACTCGCCGCGATACTTGGCGCCGGCGATCATCGCGCCGAGGTCAAGGGACATCAATCGCTTGCCGCGCAACGATTCCGGCACGTCGCCGGCAACGATTCGCTGGGCCAGCCCCTCGACGACGGCGGTCTTGCCGACGCCGGGCTCGCCGATCAGCACCGGGTTGTTCTTGGTGCGCCTTGACAGCACCTGAACCACCCGCCGAATTTCGGCGTCCCGCCCGATCACCGGATCGATCTTGCCCTCGCGGGCTCGCTCGGTGAGGTCGACGGCGTACTTCTGCAGGGCCTGATAGCTGGCCTCGGGATCACTCGTGGTGACCTTGCGGTCGCCGCCGCGGACCACCGGGAACGCCTCGACCAGTGCATCGCGGGTGGCGCCCGCGGAGATCAAGAGGGCTCCGACGCCCTCCTTGTTCCCATCGCGAGGACGGGCCAGCGCCGCCAGCAGATGCTCGGTGGAGACGTACTCGTCGCCGGCGCTAGCCATGATCTGCTCGGCGTCGGTCAGCACGTTGGCCAGCTCCCTGCTGACCTGCGGCTGGGCAATGGTCGAACCCTGCACGCTCGGCAGGCGGTTGAGAACCGTCTTGAGCTGGTTCGACACCGCGATCGGGTCGGCGCCAACAGCGCGCAACAATCCGGGACCGGTTGAACCCTCGGTGGCCAGCAGCCCCAACATCAGGTGGGCAGGTTCGACGGTCGCATTGCCGGCCGTCGTCGCGGCCTGGATAGCCTGGGCCAGCACTTCACGACTACGGGTGGTGAGACGCTCGGTGTTCATGTGTATGAAGTGTTCCCTTCTCTGCTGGGTGCCGCTCGCTCGCTCCGGACGGCTTCATCACATGCAACGCGGTCAGAGTTGAGTCTGTTCCGCTCAACTCTGTCCGCGGGACCGTTAGGGCCACTCGGACGCAGCGGGCTCATCGCTGTGCAGCCATTTCCCGGGCGCACGTCGGTGACGCGACTGCTGGAGCATCGGCGTACCTTCAGAACCGCGAGTCGGTGCCGACCTGATCCCGCCAGCCGTCCCTGAGATGAGGCCCCATGCGCGCACTTGTCCTGAGGGATTTCTGGCAGCTGGCCGTCCAGGAAAGGCCGGCACCAGAAGCCGGTCCAACCGATGTGCTGATCGACGTGCTGGCCACCGGCATTTGCGGGTCCGACTTCCACGGCTTCAGCGGCGAGAACGGCCGCCGCCAGCCGGGTCAGGTGATGGGGCACGAAACCGTCGGCCGGGTGTCCGGGCTCGGATCCGCTGTGCCGCAAGGGCTCCGCCTCGGCGACGTCGTCACCGTCAACCCGGTGCTGGCCTGCGGCTGGTGCGAGGCATGCCGCGCCGGGATGGAACAATCGTGTCCTACCAAAAGGGTGATCGGGGTCGACCCCAGCATCTCGTCGGCGTTCGCCGAACAACTGGTGGCCCCCGCATCGAATGTCATCGCACTGCCGACCGCGATGCCGGTCGAGTACGGCGCGCTGGTCGAGCCACTGGCTGTCGGCTACCACGCGCTGCGCAGAGGGAACTGCCGGCAGGGCGACAGGGTGGTGGTGATCGGCAGCGGCCCGATCGGGCAGGCCTGTGTGCTCGCCGCCACCAGGTTGGGCGCCGTTGCGGTGGTGGCGTCCGAACCCCATGCCGGTCGCCGCGCGCTGGTCGAGCGGATCGGAGCGGGCACCGTCGACCCCACTGGCACCGCTGACCTGGGGGCCGCCGTCGCCGCTGCGCTGGGCGGCGCCCCCACTCTGGTGATCGACGCCGTCGGCGTCACCGCCACGTTGACGTCCGCCTTCGCCTGCGCCGGACTGACTTCCACCATCGTGCTGGTAGGAATGGGCTCACCCGAGCTGCAGGTCCCGGCCTTCGAGGTCTCCACCAAGGAACGCTCCGTCGTCGGCAGCTTCTGCTATTCGGCAGCCGAGTTCCGGGAGACCGCGGACTGGGTCGGTACCGCACCGGCCGAGCTCGCCCAGCTCATCCAGCAGCGAGTCGGGCTGGACCAGGCCCAGGACGCGTTCGTCGCCCTGGCATCGGGTACCAGCAACGCGAGCAAGATCTTGGTACTGCCCAGCGGCAGCTCCGAAGCGACAACAGGAGGACTTCGATGAGCGACAACCCGCTGACCGAGCAACAGGTTGCCGAGGTCGGGCTTGCGGACTGGCGATTTCAGACCGACGACGATGGCGACGCCATCCAGGCCGACTTCCACCGCAGCTCGTTCACCGCGGCCGGAGCCTTCGCGGCAAAGGTCAGCTCGATCGCCGACGGGCTCGACCACCACCCGTCGATCGACATCCGGTACCCGGATCTGGTGCGGGTGCGCAGCTCCTCCCACGACGCGGGCGGCGTCACAGATCGCGACATCAAGTTGGCGACGGCAATCTCGGCGGCATCCTGACTATTCGGGTTTTGGTTCCTTTTGCGCCGCAGCACGTTTCGCCGCCACGCTCCAACGTCGGGGCGGCGGGCTCGGGTCGACTCCCAGGTCCGAGAACGGATCGTAGCCGTGGTAGTAGCGCACCATACTGTTGACAACGGCCAGCAGCGGCACCGCGAACAGCGCGCCGACGATGCCGAGCAACGATGAGCCGACCACCACCGCCAGCAGCACGGCCAGTGGGTGCAGCGACACTGCCTTGCCCATCAGGAACGGTTGCAGCACATGGGATTCGACCTGCTGGACCAGCAACACCACCCCGAGCATCACCAATGCCGAGATCGGACCATGGGTGACCAGCGCCACCAGTATCGCGATCGCACCGGAGG
>JALYXB010000098.1 GCA_030947305.1 Actinomycetota bacterium
GCGCGCCGTCGTGCAGCCGGGCAATTCCGGCGGACCACTGCTGGATCGACGGGGCGCGGTGATTGGGGTGGTCTTCGGGACGGCGCCGGACGCGGCAGGGGTCGGTTACGCGCTGACCGGTGACCAGGTGGCCGGGGTGCTGGCTGCGGGCAAGACGGATACAACAGCCGCCTCCACCGGGGCCTGCATCCCGGAGAAGTAAGGATCCTGGCCGGCTGGCCGCAAGATCGAAAAATCAGTAGGAAAATACGGGCGGCGGTGGTCCGTGATCGACACGCAGGTGGGGACGCGGCCCGTCAGCTGCTGGATTGAGCGGCGTCGATGATGATTCGGTTCACCTGGTTCGGTGCCTCCTCGGCGGCGTAGTGGCCGACCTGCGGGATCACCACCTGCCGGTACCCGCCGGTGCAGTGCTGCTGGGTGCCGGCGAATCGCTGCACGGAGACGAACGAATCAAGCTGGCCGCCCAGCTGCACCACGGGAGCAGTGATCGGCGTGCTGAGCGCCTCTCGATGACGTCGGCCATCCGCCCGCCATGGCGACCTGCCGACCCAAGCCAGCATCTCGCAGCTGGCGCGCGCCGCTCCCGAAATGGTGATGGCCCTGCGCATCCTGGCGACAGAGACGGAGAAATCGTCAGTCAATTTCCATCCTGGCCCTGCATGCGAGCGGAACCAGCGCTCCAACAGCGCGCCCTGATTGCGGGCCAGTCGTCGCTCAAGGCCGGTCGGGATGGTGGCGGCCAACATCAGCCGACCGTGTCGATCGATCCGCAGCGGGGATCGAACGGTCGCCAACGTCAACGGATGAGGCGCCCCCAGGGCAATCACGGACCGCACCTTGCTGGGTTCGATCGCGGCGGTGTTGAACGCTGTCAGCCCGCCGTAGCCGTGGCCGACCAGCACGGCGGCGCGCTCACCGAGAGCGCCGATCAGGCCGCTGGTGTCTGCCGACAGGGTGAACGCGTCGTAGCCTCGCGGTGGGTGGTCGGTGTCGCCGTGCCCCCGCAGGTCCACAGCGACGGCATGAAATCCGGCTGCGGCCAACGCCGGTAGCTGATGACGCCAGGAGTACCAGTACTGACCGAACCCGTGTAGCAACACCACCAACGGGCCGGAACCGGCCTCGGCGAAATGCACGTGGATGCCGTTCGCCGAGATGGTCCTGTGGTTCCAGGGGCCGGGATGCTGGACGTCGAACGGCGCCGGGTTTGCTGCGGCGGGCACCGCTCAGACGTCTGACGAGGTGTCGCGCGACTTGACCGCGGCGGTCAGCGACCGCTTGGTCTGGTTGAGCTCGGCGATCGATTTCTCCGGCGACTTGACCTTCTTGACCTTGCGCAGGCCAAGGTAGGCGAACGCGCCGGCGACCAGCAGCATCAGCACGAAAACTATGGTGAACGCGAGCCAGCGCCACAGCCAGATGGCCAGGATCTCACCGATCATGAACCAGAAGAACCACAACGAGAACAGCCCGGTGGCGGCGGCGATCACGAAGAAGATGCCGCCGACCGCACCCTGCTTTACCGACTGGGTGATCTCGGTCTTGGCCAGCTCGATCTCGGCCCGCACCAGCGTCGACATGTGCGTTGAGGCGTCCTTGACCAAGGTGCCCATCGAGGCGGTCCTGTCGACGTCGCGTTCGGCGACGAGTGGGATGTCGGACTTCTTGGTCAGGTCTGGCTGCGGGATTCCTGGCGTGGCCACGGTCCCTCCTTCTGGCGAGATATCGGCGTTGGCAGCCGCGGACGACGACCGCTGCTCATCGTGCCATGTCGAGCCCGCTGCAGCGCGATCGAGGGCGAGTGAGCCTGCCCGTGGGACGGGCAGCGGCCGTCATCCGGTGACAGCGGCCAGGATGTGGCCCTCGTCGATGCGATCCACCCCGTCGTCAAGGGCCAGTGATAACGCGGAATGGGCCGGCAGCAACACGTTGCGCCTGATGTTGGAGGGCCAGGCTGTGTAGTGCGCAAACAGCACCTCCAGCGCATCGGGGGTGAAGGCTTCGCTGGCATCGGTTGTTTCGGTGCCGCGGGCCAGCTCGATGCGCCTGGCCAGCACCGTGCCGACGGCCGCCTCGGAAGGCAGCGCGGGTACCCGGATGGCGTCGGTCAAGAATCCTTGGGCCGCTTGATATCCGGGATCTCGCAGGTATTCCGGATGAACGGCGATCACCGCGGCCGCTCCGAGATCCTCGGCCAACAGCCGCGGCACGTTCAGGAAGAAGTCCCGGCGTACTGCCGCGATCTCGGTGCGGGTGGCGGCCAGCCACCGGTCGGTATCGTCCAGGATCAGGATGGGCACCAACCCGTCGGAGGCAACAAGGTCGAGGATCTGCCGACCCTGGTCCAGCACCTGCCCCGCGGTCGGCGCCGGCTCGTTGATCGCCCTCTGCAGTTCGTACGCCAGCTCTGGGCCGATGCCGGCCGACCGCCACCCTGCCGAGAACCGCTGCGTCCTGACCGCTTCGCCGGAGCCGGTGGCCCTTCGTTCCATCTTCCGCGCCGGCCCGGACAGCTCGGGTCGATTGCCGTCAAGCATCCGGCTGATGGTGCGCACCAGGTGCGCGAGGAACTCGGTGGTACTGCCGACCACACTGGCCGGTTCCGGATAGACCGGGACAGGAATAGGAAAGACGCCGTCCACCAGCGGCCCGAGGGTGTGCGCCACGACGCTCGACTTGCCGGCACCGCTGCTGCCGAGCAGCGCGATTCTGTTTCCGGCTCGCAGTCCGGTCAACAGCGCGTCTTCGCAGGAAGTGGCCCCGGACAACTCGTCGAACGGCACGTGCATGTCGGACAACTCCGCGTGCCGCGGTGCCGGGTCGAAAGCGCCGTGGTCGCGCAGCAGGGTTAACAGGTCTCGGCTCATCTGGCACAGAGTCTGGCAGATGGCACCGACAGAGCTATGACGTTGCTCCGTATAGCGAAGCAACGTCATAGCAGCGCCGCGGGCGCCGTCAGTTCAGCCGGTAGATCTTCCGCGGCCGGCCTTTGCCCGACCGCTCGTCGGTTGACCTCGCCAGCCCGGCCTTCTCGAGTTCCTTGAGCACCTGGACGGCGCGGGCCCGTGTCCAACCCAGCCGGTCGAGCAACACCGGGTCAGATGCAGATGCGCCGCCGAGGTACTCGAGCTCGGCGGCCAGCATCCTGGCCGGGACCGAGCTGCCGGCCAGTGCGACGTCGCGGCGGCGCACCGTCTCGACGCCGGCGGCGCCCGGCTCAGCGCCGTTCAGCTGTCGCGCCAATTCGATCAACCGGCGCGGAATGCCACCGCCGACATCGACGATCCTCTGCAATTCGTCGTCGCGGGTAGCCACCCCCGAGCCGGCCGGCTCGGTGGCCGCAGCGTCGCCGATCCTGCTGCGCAGCAACGACATGGACTCGGTGTCGGTTAAAGCGGGCAGTTCGACAAGGGTCTCGAAGAATACGTCGGCGGGTGGCCGCAGCAGCGCCGATCGGTGTGCCGCGGATACCGTCACCAGCCAGCAGGCCGGAATGCTCCACAGCTGGTCACGATGAAGACCGAACAGTTCGAATCCGGCGTCCGGCGGTACGTCGTCAACGGCAATCGTCACGGTGTCGAGGCGCTCGGCCAGCAACCGAATATTGTCGATCAGCTCGGCCGGATCGGTGGACGAGCGCCAAGGCGCCGCCTCGGACTCCGTCGGCCCGTTGCGCGTCGAGAGTTCGACGGCGATCCGGCGCAGCAACTCCGACGCGTCGGCGGCCGCTGCGCCCCTGATCAGCACCTGCGGTGCCGGCCGCCCTGCCAGCACCAGGTGGATGAACGACGTCCTTCCGCAGCCCTGGGCGCCGGTGACCGCGCAGTTCAACCCATCGCGCAGCGACCGACGGGCGAGCGCGAGTTCGGCTGCCCGCCCGACGAACAGCTCGGTGTCGGCCCGTGTTGCGAGCAGCGGCCTGCCGGACAGGTGGGAGCGGGTCATCTGACAATACTAACTGTAAGGAGTGTTAGGTGCCGACACGGTCCTGACCGGGTGGGCTGCCCGGGTCAGCTGGAAGGGGAGCTAACCGGGATGGGCCTGTCGTTGACCAATGCTGCAAAGATCTCCTGATCGGCGTCGGCGCCGTGCAGGCCGTCGGTGCCAGGGGCCGGGGTCGTCGGCAGAATCACGAACTTCACGGAATTGCCGCCGGCGAAGTGCCGAGCGAGATCGAGCAGCTGATCCACCGAGACATTGGCGGTGGTCGAGTTGGCGATGAACGTCTGCATTACCTTGTCGAGCTTGGCCGGATCGGTCAGCACCCCGGAGCTGACGGTCTTGCGCATCATCGCTTTCAATACCTGCTGTTGACGGTTGATCCGGCCGATGTCGCCGGTCGAATCGCCCTCGACGATGCGGGACCGTACCAGCCTGAGTGCCTGGTCGCCTGTCACCAATTGGGTGCCGGGACGAGTGATCACAGCGCCCTGATGCCGGTCGATCACCGGTGCGGGGAAGGTCATCTCTACGCTTCCGAGGGCGTCGACGATCGACTTGAAACCGTCGAACTGCAGGGTGATGAGCCGATCGACCCGCAGGCCGGTGAGGGCCTGGACGGCCTGCACGGTGCACCTCGGCCCACCCACCGAATAGGCGTTGGTGATCTTCCAAGAGCTGTACGGGCTGGTAAAGGTGTGCTCGGAGACAGAGCCGGTTGCGTTGTTCCACTCCTTACAGGTCGGCGCGGCGACATACAGGTCGCGAGGAATGGAGAGCACCGACATCTGCTGATGCCCGGCATACAGGTGCGCAACCATGATGACATCGGACTGATTGGTGCCAGGGCCCACGCCCCCTGTGGCATTGCCGCGGCTGTCGAGGCCGAGCACCAGAATGTTCTGTGCCGGCAGCGCGGCTGCCTGTTCCGGGCTGACGGTTCCGCCGGCGTTGGCTGTCGGACCGGTCGCGCGGCCGGCGTTGGCCGTCGGGCCGGTCGCGCCGTCGGAGTTGGTGACAGCGGTTGACCCGGGAGAACCGGCCAATGGCCCGGTGGCACCGATGGACGTCGGCTGCCTGATATTCGGATCGTTGGGTGCCAGGGCGTCATTCACCTGATGCTCGGCGATCGCCACATCGGCGCGATGGTGGATGACCCAACCGATCCCGGCAGCGGCCAGCACGGCAACGGTGGCGAGGACGAGGACGAGCCGCCCGGTCAGCAACAAACCACGCCGCGATGACGCCGTCATAGGTTTCGCTATCGTCGCTGACGCCGGTGGTGAGGCGTCAGCCATGGGTGCCGTCGGACCGTCGCCGATCGGCTGGTCCGTCATTTCGTCCTCCAGTGACCCCGTGACATTAGTCCATTCGTGTACAAGGTGTGGCAACCTTAGTACCCAGAGTAGTCGATCGCCCGTTGCTTTGGTCCACTCGGACGGGTGTTTCAGACCGTCATTGGGGCGACTCAGGCGGCGAACAGTGGCGGAAACACCGACTTGATGAGTTAGCGTCGAGGTCTGCGACGACTTCCAGCGACACGAGTCCGCCGTGGGTGTTGGCTACCGTTAAACGGTGAGCTATCCACAGCTAACCGGAGCAGCGTCAACGGCAGAAGTCAGAGCCGCCGTCGAAGGGGCGCGAGAGGCGCTGGCTGCCCTGCACCGTCATCCGGCAAACGTCCGGGGATGGCCACGTACCGCTGCGGCGGCCGCGGTCAGGGCGGCGAGGGCATCGGCAATCCTGGACGGCGGCAGCGGCGCGATCGACACGGACG
>JALYXB010000103.1 GCA_030947305.1 Actinomycetota bacterium
GCTACGCACTGAGCGAGATTGTCCCGGGACTGGGAAGCATCCAGCCGTGACCGGTGGGTGAATCCCTCCAAAATTGTGGCATGAGGCGATGGCGGTGACAATCGGGTTGTTCGTCATGGGGTGCGCCGACCGCCGGTGGCCATGCCATTGGCGAATGTGGGGCCGTGACTCATGCGTCACGCGGGCGGAGCGGCCTCGGCGCTATCAGTGCAATGATCATGCTTCCGGTGCCGGACCGGGCGCCGTCGAGGTCGACGAAGGGGAGACCCATGAACTGGAACCGGACCCGCGGAAAACTGCTCGGGGCGGCGGCGCTGATGGTGGCGGCCGCCGTCGGCATCGCCGCGTGTAGCGCGGGCTCCAGCACCACAGGGAGCTCAAGTCCACCTTCTGCCGCCGCTAGTGGTGGCGGGAATTCGTCGGCCCCCGCGACCTCGGCGGCCGCATCGGGCGGGACGGCCGCGTCGGGCGGGACGGCCGCTTCGGGTGGGACGGCCGCTTCGGGTGGGACGGCCGCGTCGGGCGGAACGGCATCGTCGGGTTCGGCTGCGCCGACGGCATCGTCGGCGTCCGGCGGCTCGGCGTCCTCCGGATCGTCCAGTGCCGCTGCCCCGGCGTCGAACGCGTCGCTGAACGTCGGGTTCGTGGCTGCTCCGGCCAGTCTGGACTTCACCCAGGACGATGGCGCGGCCATCCCACAAGCGCTGCTCTACAACGTGTACGAGGGCCTGGTGAAGACGGACGGCGTCACCGGCAAGATCGTGCCGCTGCTCGCCAAGACCTGGACCGTTTCCGCCGACCAGAAGACGTACACCTTCACCCTGCAGAGCGGTATCAAGTTCTCCAACAGCGCCGCCTTCACCGCCGACGACGCCGTGTTCTCCATCAACAGGGTCAAGACTGCCTGGAAGCCGGCGGTCAAGTCCGGCATGGACGTGGTGGCCAAGGCCGAGGCCGTCAACCCGACGACGTTGAAGGTCACCCTGAGCAGCCCCAGTCAGAACTGGTTGTACAACATGACCACCAGGATCGGGGCGATGTTCGCCAGATCCGGTGTCAGCGCTCTGGCCACCAAGGCGATCGGCACCGGGCCGTTCACGGTGCAGTCCTACAACCCGAACGTGTCGATGGTCTTGCAGCGCAATCCCAGCTACTGGGGGGCCGCGCCGGCGCTGAAGACCGTGACGTTCAGCTACTTCAAGGATGCCAACGCCCTGAACAACGCTGAACTCGGCGGCACCATCAACGTAATCTCATCGGTGCAGGCCCCCGACACCCTCGACCAGTTCTCCGACACCAGCAAGTACCAGGTGATCGAGGGCACCACTACCGGTGAAGTGTTGTTGAGTTTCAACAACTCCAAGGCGCCGCTTACCGACAAGAACGTTCGGCAGGCCATCAACTATGCGATCGACCGCAAGTCAATCCTGGACACCGTGTGGGCGGGCAAGGGCCAGCTGATCGGGTCGCATTCGGTGCCGACCGACCCCTGGTACACCGACCTGTCCAATGCCTATCCCTACGACCTCGGCAAGGCCAAGCAACTACTGGGTGGCAAGACCTATACGCTGCGGCTGCGGGTGCCCAACCTCCCCTACGCCACGGCAGCAGCACCGATCATCGCATCCGAGCTGCAGCAGGCCGGCATCACCGTCAAGGTCGACACCCTTGACTTCCCGGCCGATTGGCTGACCCAGGTGTTCAAGAACGGCGACTACGACATGTCGATCATCAACCATGTCGAACCACGGGACCTGGCCACCATCTGGGGCGACCCGAAGTACTACACGCATTACAACAACCCGCAGGTGCAGCAACTGCTGAAACAGGGCGACGCCGGAACCCAGCAGCAGCTGATCGCCGATTACAAGAAGGTGACCGAGATACTGTCCGCCGACGCTGCCGGCGACTGGTTGTGGGCATTCCCGAATCTGATCGTCGCCGATACCAAGGTGAAAGGCATCGACAAGAACCAGATCACCGAGTCCTTCGACCTGACCACTATCTCGGCTGGCTGATCCGACGAACCCGGCGCGAACTCCATGATCAGGCGGATCGGCGCACGGGCACTGGTGTTCGTTGCCAGCGCCCTCGTCGCCTCGTTGCTGATCTTCTTGGTGCTGGCGGTGCTGCCGGGTGATCCGGCCAGGGTGGCCTTGGGATTCGGCGCCACCGACCGATCGGTGGCGGCGCTGCGCACCGAGATGGGTCTGGACCGGCCGTTGATGACGCAATACCTGTCCTGGATCGGCGGGGTGCTGCACGGCGACTTCGGTCGATCGTTCTCCTCGAAACTGCCTATCGGCCCGATCCTGATCGACCGGTTCACCGTGACGTTATGGCTGGTATTGGGCGGCACGGTAGTCGCAGTGGTGATTGCCGTCCCGCTCGGTGTGCTGGCCGCCGTCCGGCATCGCAAGCTGTCCGGCACGTTGATCTCGGCGCTGAGCCAGGTGGGCGTTGCCGTCCCTGCCTTTCTGGCCGGCATGCTGCTGATCGCGCTGGTGGCTTTGCGGTGGAACTGGTTGCCGGCCAACGGTTATGTGGTTCCGGCCACCGACCCTGTCGGCTTCGTCAAACACATGGTCCTGCCGTGGCTCTCGCTCGGGTTGGTGCAGGGTGCCGTGCTGACCAGGTACGTGCGATCGGCGGTGCTGGACGAGATGGGGCAGGACTACCTGCGCACCGCCAGATCGAAGGGACTGCGCCCGCTGCAGGCGCTGTGGCGGCACGGGTTGCGCAACGCCTCGATCCCCGTCGTCACCGTTCTCGGCGTCCAGTTGGTGACCCTGATGATCGGCGCGGTGGTGATCGAGCGGGTGTTCGTGATCCCCGGCGTCGGATCGATGCTGACCGACGCGGTCTCGAACCGGGACCTGATCACCGTGCAGGGGATCGTGCTGGTACTGGTGCTGTTCGCGTTGGTCGTGAGCTTCCTGGTCGATGTCGCCTATACCCTGATCGACCCGCGGCTGCGTGCCGGATGAGCCTCGACCCGACCATGAATGCAGCGACCGTCGACGCCGAGAAGCCAGCAGCCGCAAGGACTTCTGCGGCACTCGGCCCGCGTCCTCGCAGCAATGCGTTGTTGGTGGTCGGCGCGGTGATAGTAGCGCTGGTGGCGATCACCGGTTTGGTGTCGTTCTTCTGGACACCGTTCCCCACCGGCTACACCGACCTGGCGCACGCCAAGGCCGCAATGGGGGTCGCCGGGCACGCGCTCGGTACCGATCGGCTTGGCAGGGACATCGCCTCGTTGCTGATGGCCGGCGCCAAAACCACCCTCTATGTCGGGATCGTCGCCGTCGGCATCGCGGCGGTGATCGGCACCCCGTTGGGCATCGTGGCGGCGATGGCACCGCGCCGGCCGGCCGAAATATTGATGCGCGGCACGGATCTGTTGCTGGCGTTTCCGGCGCTGCTGTTGGCCTTGATGTTCGCGGCGATCTGGGGCGGCGGCATCACTACCGCCATGGTGGCGATCGGCATCGCGACGGTGCCGTCGTTCATCAGGGTGGTGCGGGCCGGGGCATTGGTGGTGTTGTCATCGGAGTACGTGCAGGCGGCCAGGGTGGCCGGCCGCTCCCGCTTGGCGATCGCCGTCAGCCACGTGCTGCCGAACGTGCTGGGACTGGTGATCGTGCAATCTTCGGTCTCCTATGCCATCGCGATCCTGGCCGAGGCCGGGCTGTCCTACCTTGGTTTCGGCGCCGGTCTCACCACCCCGTCGTGGGGCCTGATGCTGCAGGAATCCCAGACGTCGCTGCGCGCCAACCCGATGATCACCGTCTGGCCGGCACTGGCGATCGCGATCGCGGTGGTCGGTTTCAACCTGCTCGGTGACGGCTTGCGGGACCGTTACGACCCCAGGTTGACCGGTCGATGAGCACCCCGACTCCGGCGCCGGCCGGGCACACCGGGGCGCCGTCCGCGGAGATCTGGCGCCCGCTGCTGACGGTGACCGGGATGACCATCTCCGCCGGCCGCAACGAGCTGGTGCACGAGGTCTCGTTCCAGATCGGCCGGCAGGAGAGAGTCGGCATCATTGGCGCCTCCGGGTCCGGGAAGACGTTGACCTGCATGGCGATCGCCGGGCTGCTGCCGCAGGGGCTGGCGGCGACCGGGGTGGTGACTCTTGACGGGGTGGCCGGGAACCTGCTCACCGGAGGCGAGCGGGTGCTGTCCAAGGTCCGTGGCGGCCGGACCGGGATGGTATTCCAGGAGCCGATGACGGCACTCAATCCGACCATGCGGGTCGGACGGCAGGTTGCCGAGACGATGCGCATCCACGGAATGGCCAAGGCAGCGGCGACCGTGGCGACGGTCGATCTGCTGGCGGCCGTTGACCTGCCGGATCCACGGCGACTGGTGCGGGCCTATCCGCATCAGCTGTCCGGCGGCCAACGGCAGCGGGTGGTGTTGGCGATAGCCCTGGCCAACAATCCCGACCTGCTGATCTGTGACGAGCCGACCACCGCGTTGGACGTGACGGTGCAGGCGAAGGTACTCGAGCTGATCGACGACAGGGCGAACGCCGCCCAGACTGCGGTGTTGTTCATCTCGCACGATCTGGCTGTGGTCGCCAGCGTCTGCGACCGGATTCTGGTGATGTTTCAGGGGCGCATCGTCGAAAAGGGACCGGTGACGCAGGTGCTGACCCACCCGCAGCACGACCACACCAGGCGGCTGCTGGCCGACGCCGACCTGGGAGGCGGACCTGCTGCCAACGCCGGATCCACGGCGTCACCATGACGGTTGCCGGGAAGCCACAGACCGATGCGATGGTCGGCCTGATCGGCGTCGGCCGGGTGTTCCGCCGCTCCGGCGGCCAGAGCGTGACAGCGCTGCAGGACATCACCCTGTCAATTCCCCGCGGCAGTGCGTTCGGGGTGGTGGGGGAGTCCGGCTCCGGGAAGACGACGCTGATGCGGATCATCGCCGGGCTCGAACGAGCGGGCAGCGGCCAAGTGCTGGTCAACGGTACCGACATCACCCATCTGCCGGAGAAGAAGCTCGGTGCGTTGCGCAAGGCCCTGCAGGTGGTGTTCCAGGATCCGATGGGCTCGCTCGATCCGCGGATGCGGATCGGCAGGATCGTCGCCGAACCGCTAGTGGCACAGGGCATCTCGGCTACCGCAGACCGAGTGGCCGAGGTGCTGGTGCAGGTCGGGCTGGAACCGGACATCGTCGAGCGATACCCGCACCAGTTCTCCGGTGGCCAGCGGCAGCGGATCTCCATAGCCAGAGCCATCTCTGCCGACCCTGCGGTGCTGATCGCCGACGAAGCGGTTTCGGCGCTCGACGTCACCGTGCGCGCCCAGATCCTGGATCTGATCGCCGATATCGCTACCCGCCGGTCGCTGACGCTGATCTTCGTCTCGCACGACCTGTCGGTGATCCGCCGGGTGTGCGACAGGGTCGCGGTACTGCAGAACGGTCGGCTTGTCGAGACCGGCACCGCCGCCCAGGTGTACGACCATCCCCAGCAGGACTACACCCGCCGGCTGTTGGCGGCCGTGCCCCGGCTGGCATCCTCGTTGGAGATGGCCAGGGCCCGGGCAGCTGCCGGCACAGCGGCAGGCGCCCGAGACCGGCCGCAGGTGGACGAGAGTAAGGGACGATCGATGAGTGCCGCCAAAACCGGTATCGAGGCCGCGGTGGAATCCGCGGTCACCCTCACTCAGCAGCTGGTGCGGCTGCGCACGGTGAACGAACGCGACGCTGACCGTATCGAAGCCCCGGCCGCCGAGTTGGTGACGGAGGTGATGCGCGGGTTCGGCTGGGACGTCACGGTCACCGAGGTGGCACCCGGCCGGCCGAACGTGCTGGCCGTCATCCGCGGCCGACGACCGGGTCGGACTCTGATGTTCGAAGGGCACAGCGATGTGGTGACCGAGGGCGACCCGGCGGCGTGGAGCTTCGACCCGTTCAGCGGCGACATTGTCGATGGCCGGCTGCTCGGGCGCGGCTCGGCAGACATGAAAGCTGGTGTGGCAGCGATGATCCACGCCGCCCGCGCGGTCCAGCAGCAAGGATTCGACGGCCGCATCATCGTCGGCGTGCTGGTCGACGAGGAAGAGCTGATGCTCGGTGCAACCGCCTTCGCTGGCTCCGAGCTGGCAGCGTCCGGCATCGACGGGGTCATCGTCTGCGAACCGGAGGGCGGTGAGATCTGCGCCGTCGCCAAGGGCGCCATGCGGGTGCGGGTCGATCTGGAGGGGGCGATGGCCCACGGGGCCATGCCGTTGCGAGGAAGGAATCCCATTCCCGCCATCGGCCAGTTGTTGATGGGGCTGCGTGAGCTCGGCGAGCAGCTCGCCGCGGGTCTTGGCAGCCACCCGACGCTCGGCGATCTCTACCTCACCCCAACGGTTCTGCTGGCGGGCACCGCAGAGCAGGTCAACGTGATCCCGTCGACCGCGTCGGTGTTGATCGATGTACGTACCATTCCGGGTGCCGGCCATCCCGGCATCCTGCACCTGATCACCCGACTGGCCGAGCAGATCGCCGCCGAGGCCGGGCTCGGTTCCACCGTCACCATGCTGGTCGACCGCCCGGTGATCGACACCCCGACCGACGCCGCCGTGGTACGGGCCCTGGCGGCCGCCCATCGCGACGTCACCGGCGACGAACCGGTATTCGGCGGCGTGCCCGGCACCACCGACGGCACCATCCTCAGCCGGGACGCCGGGCTGCGGACGGTCGTCTACGGACCGGGCGGAAAGTGGATCGCGCACCAGGCCGACGAGTTCGTCGACGTCAGCGATATCGACACCGCTGTCAGGGTGTATGCCGCTGCGGCCCAACACTTTCTGGCAGAAACGTCATGACGGAAAGGGGGCGCCGAAATTCGCTGACCGACGTCGCCGGCCTCCGGGTCGGCCACCACACCCTGGTCGGCAACGGCTACCTGACCGGGACAACGGTGATCCTGGCGCCGCCTGGTGGCATGACGGCTGGCGTCGATGTCCGCGGCGGCGGGCCAGGCACCAGGGAGACCGACCTGCTGCATCCGACGGCCGCGATGGAGAAGATCTCCGCCATCGTGCTGACCGGCGGAAGTGCGTACGGACTGGCCGCGGCCTGCGGGGTAGCCGAAGAACTCGCCGATCGCGGCGTTGGCTTCCGGGTCGGTGCGGCAGAGGGTGAAGTGGTGCCGATCGTTCCGTCGGCCGTGCTGTTCGACCTCGGCAGGGGCGGCAGATTTCGGGCCACCCCCGGCCAGGACGCCGGCCGGGCGGCGGTCAAGGCGGCCGACGGCGAACCGGCCGCGGAACAGGGCTGCATCGGCGCCGGAACGGGCGCGGCCATCGCTGGGCTGAAGGGCGGCATCGGCACGGCCTCCGCCGTGCTGGCTGACGGAACAACCGTGTCCGCGCTGGTCGTCGTCAATGCACATGGATCGCCGGTCGACCGGCTCACCGGAATGCTTTCCGGCGCAAGGGTTTTGCTCCGCGGGGATGTCGAGGGGCTGCTGCCGCCGGCCGCCAGCGAGACGGCAGCGGTACTGGCCGCCTGCCAGCCCCGCTCGGTGACCCCGGGAACACCGCCGACCGCGCCAACCGTCCAGAACACCACGATCGGGGTGGTCGCCACCGATGCCACCCTGACGAAAGCCCAGTGCGCCAAGTTCGCCGGTATCGCGCACGACGGCCTCGCCCGCGCTATCAACCCCGTTCACACCCTGTTCGACGGCGACACCATGTTCGGTGTATCGACGGCCGGCCGGCCGGCGCCCGACCTGGCCGGTTTGCACGACATCCTCTGTGCCGCAGGAGATGTCGTTACCCGGGCGGTGGTCCGCGGCATCCTGGCTGCCACCAGCATCACTACCTCGGCCGGGCACTGGCCCGGTTACACCGACCTCGCGCCGCACTCGACGGGCAGCTGATGACTCTCTCCATCGATCCGAGACAGCTGCCGGTCGGCGATGCCGGCGTCCCGGCCGCCACCCAACGGACGATCCGCTTCCCCTTTGACGGCGGCGAAGTCGGCCAGGCGCCGGAAGCGACGGCTGCGGACGCGGTGGCCGCTGTCGATGCCGCCGTTGCGGTGCGAGGTGCGGTCGCGGCGCTCCGATCCGGAACCCGAAGGGAGATCCTCACCGCCACCGCGCTTGCCGTCACCGAGCACCGCGATGAGCTGATCGAGCTGCTGGTGCTGGAAACCGGAAAACCGTTGGTGGACTGCACCGTTGAGGTGGACCGCACCGTCCTGACCTGGTCGCTGGCGGCCGAGGAACCGGCCAGGCTGCATGGCGAGACGGTGCCGCTGGACCTGCTGCCTGGGTCCGAGGGGATCGTCGGATACTTCAGCAGGCGACCTGCCGGTGTAGTCGTCGGCATTGCCGGCTTCAACTATCCGCTGATGTTGGCCTCGCACAAGATCGCACCCGCTCTGGCGGCCGGCTGCCCGGTGGTGGTCAAGCCGGCCCCGGCGACGCCGTTGGCGACCATCTGGCTGGTCGAGACGATCCGGGAGATTCTGGCCGCGCACGGCGCCCCGCGATCGGCCGTCCAGCTGGTGACCGGAGAGGCGGACGTCGGCGTCGCTCTTACCACCGATCAGCGGGTCGCGGTGGTGTCGTTCACCGGTTCTGCCGACGTCGGCCATGCCATCGCCAGAGCCTGCGCGCCGCGGAAAGCATTGCTGGAATTGGGATCCAACGCTGCGCTGGTGGTCTGCGCCGACGCAGATCTGGATGCGGCCGCCGGGGCGATCCTGCGCGGCGGCAGCTACGCCTCCGGCCAGGCGTGCATCTCGGTGCAGCGAGTGATCGTCGAGGCGTCGGTACGGCAAGCCTTGCTGGACCGACTGTTGGCCCGGCTACCGGAGATCGTGGTCGGCGACCCACGCGACCCGGCCACCAGGGTGTCGGCGCTGATCGACCCGGCGGCAACCAGCAAAGCCATGGCAACCGTGGCGGCGGCGGTTGCCGCCGGCGCCACCGTGCTGGCCGGGGGTGCCGTGCTGGGTACGGCGATGGCGCCGACTGTGCTGGCCGACGTGCCGCCCGATGCGGCGGCTTGGTGCGAAGAGATCTTCGCGCCGGTGGTGGCCATCGCGTCGGCGCCGGACACCGCGAGTGCACTGCGAGCGGTGAACGACTCGCGCTACGGCCTACAGGCGGCAGTGTTCACCCGGTCGTTGGCCACCGCGTTCGCCGCCATCGACACCCTGGAGGTGGGCGGCGTAGTGATCAACGAGGTGCCGGGATTCCGGTCGGATGCGATGCCCTACGGCGGCGTCAAGGATTCCGGCATCGGACGGGAAGGGCCGCGCTGGGCGGTGGAGGAGTTCACGGTCACCCGGATGGCGGTGATCCGGCCGTGAACCGGCTGGGCATCGACTACTCGAAGCTGTTCGACCTGACTGGCCGGCGGTCGCTGGTGGTCGGCGGCGGGGGTATCGGCGCCGAGGTAGCGGCTGCGCTGGCGGCGCACGGTGCGCTGGTGACGGTGGCAGACCTCGATCCGGCTGTGGCCCGGCTGACGGCGGACAGGATCGGCGGACAGTACCGGCCGTTGGATGTGACCGACGCCGCCGCGGTCGGCGAGCTGGCCGGCCGCGGCACCCCCGACATCCTGGTGACAACGGTCGGGGCGAATGTCCGAAAGCCGTTGGCGCAGTATGCGGACGACGAGTTCGACCGGATCGTGTCGATCAACCTGCGCAGCGTTTTTAATCTGATCAGGGCGTACGGTCCCGCCATGGCGGCGGCCGGTGGCGGGTCGATGATCGCCTTTTCGTCCATCCGGGCGACGACCGTCGAACCGGGGCAGGGCGTCTACGCGGCCACCAAGGCCGGCCTCCAGCAGCTGCTACGTACCGCGGCCGCCGAGCACGGCCCGGCGGGTGTGCGGTTCAATGCCATCGCCCCCGGGGTGGTGCAGACCGAACTGACCGCTCAGATCAGGGCCGACCACGCTTGGGAGCGCGCTTACGCCAGCAAGAGTGCCCTCGGCAGATGGGCCCGACCGGACGAGATGGCAGGTGCGGCAGTATTTCTCGCATCGGATGCCTCGACCTACGTGACCGGTTCGGTACTGCTGGTCGACGGCGGCTGGACAGCAGTGGACGGTCGGTTCGACCCTGGCTTTGGTCCGGTCGTTGAACCATGATCCGCGCGGGCGGAACGGCGTCAAATCGGCATGTCACCTGGTGGGGGAGCCATCAGGCTGATCACCGTCGTCATTCGGATGCGCCGCCCGCTGGCCGTGCAGATCCTCAGCGGTAGCAGCTGTCGCCGTGGAGGAGGCGCCGGCACCGGCGGTGTCCGAGGCGCGGGATTCGCTGGTGTCCACCGACTCGTCCGCACCGTCTGCTGCCGACCCTGCGACCGTTTCCTGGGTCGGTGGCTCGGCCGTCATGCCCATCACCTTGGTGACCGACGCCGGGTCGTAGCCCTCGGCCAACACCGAGTTCGTCGGGACCTCAGCGGTGCTGGAGTCGTCGGCAAGGGTGAAACCATCGGCCGACGATACCGGCGACCGCGAGGTATCGGCAGCTCCAGACTCGGCGCTGGCACCCGAGTCGCTGGTGGCCGAGTCGCCGGCAGCCGGGTTGTCGGCCGGTGGGTCGTCAGCACCCGGGTCGTCGGCGGGTGGGTTGTCGGCGGGTGGGTTGTCGGCGGGTGAGTCGTCGGTAGGTGAGTCGTCGGCGGTCGCGCCGGTCGGCTCGGTGGCAGCCGCAGCCGTCGAGGTGGACCGGCTGGTCGCCCGGTGAGGGGCATTGCCGGCCGGGCGCTGCTGTACGGCGGGCTTACGACGCAGCATGGACCACAGGGCAGATATCAGCAGCAAGATGACGACAATGATCAAAACCCACCAGTACCACTTCATCGCGCGGCCTTTCTCTCGGGCGTTCGACACTGCCGTGTCTCGATCTGGACTGTAGAGCCACATTGCTTCATCGGCGGGGCGCAAACACCCGAACCGCAGCAGCTGATTGATCAGGCTGTTTCGGTGAGCGCCTCGTCGATAGCAGCCAGGCCTTGCCGCACTTCGTCATCGGTGGCGATCAGCGGTGGAGCGACGTGAATGCGGTTACCTGCCAGGAAGGGCCAGACTCCGCGCTTCTTGCAGGCGGCGGCGATCGCCGCCAACGGGGCCTGCGCTGCGCCGGCGGCATTGAACGGGACCAGCGGCTCTTTGGTAGCCCTGTCGGAGACGAACTCGATGGCCCAGAACGCGCCCAGCCCGCGGACTTCGCCGATCCGCTGGTGCTTGTCCGCCATCGCGGCGAGCCCGGGGCCGATGATGTCGCTGCCCAGGTGCCGAACGTGCTCGAGCAGTCCGTCCCGCTCGATCACCTCGATACTGGCAACTCCGGCCGCGCAGGCCAACGGGTGTCCTGAGTACGTCAGCCCGCCCGGATAGGCGGTGGTGGAGAACGACTCAGCGATCGGGGCGTCCATCACCACACCGCCGAGCGGCACATAGCCGGAGTTGACGCCCTTGGCGAAGGTGATCAAGTCGGGCCGGACGCCGTAGGCCTGCACGCCGAACCACTCGCCGAGCCGTCCGAAGCCGACCATCACCTCGTCGGCGATGTAGAGGATGCCGAACTCGTCGCACAACGCACGCACCCCGGCCAGATAGCCCGGTGGTGGAACCAGCACCCCGTTGGTACCGACCACGGTTTCCAGCACGATCGCCGCGATGGTGTGGGTGCCTTCGAAGAGCATCGTCTGCCGCAGATGTTCCAGCGCCCGCTCGGTTTCCTGTTCGGGTGAATCAGCATGGAACGGGCTGCGGTACGGATACGGACCGTTGAAGTGCACCACCCCGGAAATACCCGGCTCGCTTCCCCAACGGCGCGGCTCACCGGTGAGGGCGATGGAGGTAGCGGTGGCGCCGTGGTAGCTGCGATAGGCGGCCAGCACCTTGTGCCGGCCGGTGTGCAGCCGGGCCAACCGCACGGCATGCTCGTTGCCCTCGGTCCCGCCGTTGGTGAAGAAGACATGGGAGAAGCCTGCACCGGCGCGTTCGGTGATCAGCCGGGCAAGGGTGCCACGGACATCGTTGGCGAAGGACGGCTGGATGGTGGCCAGTCGATCCGCCTGCAGCTTGATCGCCTCGATCAGATCCGGGTGAGCATGCCCGAGGTTGAGGTTGACCAACTGTGACCCGAAGTCCAGGTACGAGTGCCCGGCGTAGTCGAAAAATGTCGAACCGCGTCCGCCGGCCACCGGGAGTGGGTCGATCAGGCCCTGCGCGGACCAGGAGTGAAAGACGTGACCTGGATCGTCGGCCCGGATGGCGGCATCGGCCTGTTGATCGGTGACCGGGCCGGTGATCGGCGCGGACCGGAGCAGGTCGGCGATGCCTGGCTTGACGGTGGTCATGGCGACTCCTGGGCTGATTGGTGCTGCTGGGGTGCGGGGTGATTCGTGGCAACCGGACGTTCGGCCCAGTATCCCGCCGCCATCGGCCCGTCGGCGCAGGGTGCCTGCCGCCAGCACCCGACCGTGTGGGTGCGAACCCGATCGAGACGATTGTCGCGGTAGCGTTGCCATCCGAAGGTCGGACCTGCGGACAAGGAGACCCACCATGCCGCACCGCCGTCGCCGACCGGGACGGTGGCCGGCTCTGGCGCCGTTGCTGGCGGCGATCGGCCTGTTCGCGCTGGCTGCGCCGGCCGCGGCGATGCCATCGCCGGCAGTCGCTGCGGCGCATGCCATCGGTGCCAGTGCGGAGTTGGTGGCCGACGTCGACACCATCGGCGGCATCAAGATCGACACGGTGGTGTCCGAACTGGCCGACGACAACGTCGCCGTCATCGGGTCGCGGGCCAGCGAATCGGCGCTGGCCGGCGTCGCGGCGGCCGCCAAGTCTCGGGGCCTGCAGCTGGCCATCGTCTCGCTGGGTGCCAGGCTCACCGAGAGTGATGCGAACCTGATGGCGCAGGAATTGCGGTCCCGCGTCGGTGGCACCGTGCTGGTGCTCACCCCGACCTCGGGTGGGGTCGATTCGAGCACACTGTCCGGCACCCAACAGAGCGCCGCGAAGGCCGCAGCAGCCAAGGCCGGTGACGACGACGTCGCCGCTTCAACAGCGTTCGTGGATTCGGCCACTGCGAAGGGCTTCCCCACCGTTCTGGTGGTGGTCGGGGTGATAGTGGTGCTGATCGTCGCCGTGATCGTCGCCGGATACCTGAGGCGTCGCCGGACCCAGCAGCAGGATCACGCCTCGCTGGCGGTGCGTACCGCTGAGCTGGCGGACAGGGTCGGCAAGCTGTCGCCGCTCATTCTTGCTATCGCTCCGCGCATGGACGTGGCGAAGCGGCCCGACCTGTCGGCGCGGTTCAACCAGGCGGGCGCCGACTACACCACGCTGCGCGACGCCGTCGCGAAACCGCTGGCCACCGGCAGCGAGATCGACGCCGCCGCCGCGGAGATCGCCGACCTCCAGAGACGTCTCGGGTCGTTGGATGAGCAGCTCGACACCCTGCTGCCGGGGATGGAACCACCCTCCCCGGCCGGCTGACGGATTTCGCTGCGAGCAACAATGGCGAGCGTGAGCAGCACGGCCGCAGCCTCCGGTGGACACCGCGCCCGGCTAACCGCCGTCCAGTGGTTTCGTGCCGGGGTCGTCATCGACATAGTGAGCTGGCTGCTGTTCGTTGTCATGCAGGCCGTCAAAGGCGACTGGCTGCCACCGCAGATCTCGGTGTCGCAGTACGGCGTCGGCGGCAACGGCTGGATCTTCAGCCTTTTCTGTCTCGCCATCGCGGGAACGACGCTCTGCATGGACAGGGCACTCCCCACGGGCCGGCTGGTGAGGGTGCTGCTGGTGCTCGGCGCGCTCGGCTGCCTGGTGATGGCCGCAGTGCACACCGATCCAGGCGGCCTGCAGCAGTCGCCGCGGGCGAAGATCCACATGGTCGCCTCGGTCTTCGCCCTCAGCGCGATGCCGATCGGCATGTGCCTTGGTGTGCTGCGCGGTCGCCGGCTGCACCGGCTGATCCCCTGGTCGCTGACGGTGTTCTCCGCGGTGTGCCTGGTGCTGCTACTGGTGTCGGCGTCTGGCATCGACACTCTCGGCGTCGGATCCAACGAATCATGGGCCATCTGGCAGACCGGCGCCATCATTGCCGAGATGGTGCTGATCGTGGTGCAGACAGTCGCCTCGAGGCCGCAGGGCGGTGAATCCGCCCACATCGGTTCGGCTACCCAGCAGCCGGCGGCTGTCCCCGGCGTGACAGCACCCCGGTCCAGGTCATAGCGTTACCGCTGACACCAACCGTGCGCGACGATGTGCCGGCCTCTGCCGCCCGTGGCCGTGAATCCCGATCGTAGGCGCAGCGAACGAAGGATTTCATGACCGAGCATTCCGCCCCCAGCAGGGCCGCCGCCGCGACGGCAGTACCCGCGAAGGCAGTACCCGCGAAGGCAGCCAGCACACGACGACGCCCGCACGTCGTCATCGTCGGCGGTGGTTTCGCCGGGCTGTCCGCCGTGCGGGCGCTGGGGAAGGTCGACGTGGACATCACCCTGGTCGACAGGCACACCTACAACACCTTCCAGCCGCTGCTGTACCAGGTGGCCACCGCCGGGCTGAACGCCGGGGACGTCACCTACTTCCTGCGGGCCTCCCGGATGGGGCAGCGCAATGTCAGCTTCCGGCAGGGCGACGTGATCGGGGTGGATACCGACTCGCAAACGATCAGTTTCGCGGACGGCGGCGCGCTCGATTACGACTATCTGGTGATCTCGGCCGGCGCCACCACGAATTACTTCGGCACCCCGGGGGCCGAGAAGTATTCAATGGCCATCTACACCAGGGCACAGGCACTGCAGCTGCGGGATCGGATCTTCACCAGGCTGGAGCACGCCGCGGCGTCGCACACCGTCGAGGACGTCAGCATCGTGGTGGTGGGTGCTGGGCCGACAGGGGTCGAAATGGCCGGCGCGCTCGCCGAGCTGCGCAACGATGCGATGGCGACGGTCTACCCCGAGCTCGACCCGCGCCGAACCCACATCGTGCTGGTGGAGATGAGCGACAAGGTGCTGGCCCCATTCGCACCGTCGCTCCAGCAGTTCGCGGCACGTGCGCTGAGCCAGCGCGGCGTCGAGCTGCGATTGAATTCGGCGGTCAAACAGGTCCGGTACGACGGCGTCGAACTCGCCTCGGGTGACTTTCTGAAAGCCGGCGTTGTGGTCTGGGCAGCCGGCGTCGCGGTTCCGAAGATCGTCGGGGAGTGGGGACTGCCGCAGGGGCGTGGCGGACGGATAGCGGTGGCTGACGATCTGCGGGTCGAAGGATTCACCAACATCTTCGCCGTCGGTGACATCGCAGTCGGTCCGGACGACCTCCCCCAGCTGGCCCAGCCCGCCCTGCAGGGCGGTAAACATGCCGGCCAGCAGATAGCCTCGCTGGTGGTTGGTAGGGGAACCACGCCGTTCACCTACCACGACAAGGGCACCATGGCGACGGTCGGTCGGCGGGCCGCGGTGGCCGACATCGCCCTTCCAGGCGGCAAATCGGTGAAGGTCACTGGCACGCTGGCCTGGCTGATCTGGCTGTTCATCCACATCGTGATGCTGCTGGGGAACCGGAACCGGCTGGCCACCCTGGTGAACCTGTCCACCAAGTACCTCTCGCCGTCACGACGGACCAACCCGATCGTCGGCGACGTCCCGGTCTTCGAGCAGCGCCAGCACCCCGATCTGCCGGCAGGTTCTTGATCGCTTGAGCCCGCATTCCGCCACCGGCCATCGGCCGCTGGTGGCCCGGCGTCCGT
Source organism: Actinomycetota bacterium (assembly GCA_030947305.1). Taxonomy (GTDB): domain Bacteria; phylum Actinomycetota; class Actinomycetes; order Mycobacteriales; family Nakamurellaceae; genus Nakamurella. The sequence goes on from JALYXB010000103.1 coordinate 15,745, forward strand.
AGGCTGGCCAATGTGGTGCTTCCCGACGAGAGTCTCCAGCAGATGGCCTGGCTGACTGCCGCCGAGCAGCAGGCCTGGCGAGCGGTGCACCGGCTACGCGGTCCGTTGATCGGGGCGCTCGGCAGGCAGATGGCCATCGACTCGGGGCTGTCGATGCCGGATTACGAGGTCCTGGTCGCGTTGTCGGAGTCGGCAGACGCGGCAGTGCACGTGCGAGACCTGTTGCGCAGCACCGATTGGGAGGCCAGTCGGCTGTCCCATCACCTCACCAGGATGCAGGTGCGCGGACTGGTCGGACGGCAACCCTGCCCGCAGGACGGGCGTAGTTCGGAGGTGTTCATCACCGACGCGGGTCGGACGGCCATCGAGCAGGCGGCACCGGCCCACGTGGCGGCTGTCCGGGCACAGTTCATCGGCTTGTTGACGCCCGCGCAGTTGGCAACGCTCGCCGACATCGGGCAGTTGGTGGCCGACCGGCTGGAGGCCGATCAGCCAGGTTCCAGCTCCACTCATGAGTGCGGACTGGGGGCAGTGTGACGACGCCAGGTCAAAGCTGGGACGAGGGCTCCGCGGCCGATGACGCCGACCGGGTGCAGGGTGACGTGGTCGATGATGCGGCCTCGGCGGCGTTCGGCGGGTACGCCAAGGCGCCGGCCAGTTCGAGCCGGCAGCCGTCGGGCGGTGGCACCTTCGGGATTCCGATGGGAGCGATGTCGGCCGGTCGGACAACCGTCGGCGGTGCCTTCCGGATGCTGACCGATGCCTCACCCGAGGTGCGGTCGATGCTGGCAATACCGTTGCGGCTGTTGACGATCGGTGTCGCCATGCCGACGGTGGTTGCGGTGCTGTTCGGCATCGGCATCGACAACAGCCCGCGGTATGTGGCGTTCGCGGTCGCGTTGCTCGGAGCGCTCTGCGTTGTGCTGCTGGAACGCCGCCGCCGGCGGCTCATCGCCGGTCCGCCGGCAGCGGAGCCGCGTCGACGGTCGGTGCCCGGCGCGCGGCGGCGGGGGATTGCCGGTCTCGTCGGCTTCAGTGTGCTGATGATGATGCTCGCCATCGGCTTCGATGTGGTGGCGCTGCTGCTGGTGATCTTCGGCGTGTGGTGAACTCGCGGTGGCAGTACGAGACCGCCAGCCGGTGGGTCAAACAAGGAGGACGAGCGTGGCCGAAGGATCTGAAGGATACGAGCAGACCGACAACAGCGACCCAGGCAGCGAGGGACTGGCCGGCGATGGCGTATCCGCGCAGCTGAGCCGGGAGGACACCCTCGACGATCGCGGGGTAGCGGATCCGCTCGACGAGGGCTACTCGCCACCGGATCGGGAACCGTCGGTGCGGGTACCGACCCAATCCGAAGAGGCAGCGGGCGAATCGCTCGACGAGCGACTGGCGCAGGAGGAGCCGGACATCAACGCGGACAACGACTCCGACGTCGTCGACAGCTACCAGGTCGGCGATAGCCGCGCCGGCCGGCTGGTCGACGGCGAGAGCGACGGAATCTCCGACGTGGAAAAGGATCTGGTCGCCGAGGACGTCGGTATCGACGGCGCTGGTGCCAGCGCCGAGGAGGCTGCGGTTCACGTGATCAGCGGCGACCCCTCGGACGAGGAAGACGACTACCCGGACGGCGAACTGTCGATTCACTGACGGGCTACGGACGGTGGGTTTCGGTGCTGCCTAGGCTAGGAGAAATGTATGCGTCAGCCGGCACCGATCCCACCCGACGACAAGGACTGGACCTGGGTACTCGGCCGGCCGTGTCCGGAGTGCGGATTCGATGCGGCACAGCACGATCCGCGGGCCACCGGGGACGCGATCTTGGCAACCATCCCGCGCTGGCAGGCGGTACTGGCCCGTCCCGATGCGGGAACAAGGGCGCGGGCAGAACAATGGTCGCCGTTGGAATACGGCTGCCACGTTCGCGACGTCTGCGAGGTCTTCGCCAGCCGGCTCACCGCCATGGTCGACCAGGACGGGGCCGAATTCAGCAACTGGGACCAGGACGCCACCGCCATCGAAAAGCGTTACTGGGCAGCAGATCCGGCGCAGACAAGCGTAGAATATGCGTCGGCGGCTACCGCCCTGGCCGCGGTATTCGACGCCGTCCCTGACAACCACTGGCAGCACAAAGGCCTGCGCAGTAACGGCTCGGAGTTCACCGTCGAAACGCTCTCGGCGTACCTGGTGCACGACTTCGTGCACCACCTGTACGACTGCGTCTGAGTGCTCAGCTCCGGAACTACAGCCGGCCTACGGTGTCGGCAGGTGCGCATCGGCCGAGCCGGGCACCATCGACTCGATGGAACTAGGGTCCGCTGTTGCCGGCGTACCTGCTGTCAGCGGTTGGGACAAAAACTCCCGTCCAGTAAGCTGAGGCCGCCGCCCGCACAGCTGGTGCGCGGCGACCCTGTCCGGGTGGCGGAATGGCAGACGCGCTAGCTTGAGGTGCTAGTGCCCGCAAGGGCGTGGGGGTTCAAGTCCCCCCTCGGACACTTACCCAAGGCCCGAATTTCGGGTAGAGGGCTGACGAGGCGACGAGCCTGCTTGTCAGGCGTGAACCCGCCCTTACAGCGCAGGCCGTAACCCACGACAGCGGCAGCACTTCTGGCTCACTGGGCCGCATGAGATCGGCATGCAGGTGTGACCTCAGGTGGAGGTTGGGGCTTTCTCGCCTTCCAGGACTGCTTTCATTCGCTGGAGCGTCGCTGCCATCGCCTCCTCAAGGTCGGCAGCTCGCTGGGCTACCAGCGCCGGCGCGCCAGAAGGATCTGCCTCGGCCCAGTGTCGAAGTCCGCTCAGCCCGTCCGGGGCATGGTGGAACTCCTGACGGAGATGGACCCTGCCTGGGATGGGCGTGATCGAGAACGTCCAGCGCGACGATGGAGTGCCGTCATACCGGTCCCCGACCGTCCAACTGAATCGCCGCCTGGGTTCCCACACGAGGACATCGCACGGTCGAATCCACTCCGAGACGTGGTCGTGGTCAACCTTCCGATTCCGACCCTCGAACCGCCGGCCTGCACCACCCTCGCTCCGGCCACCCGGATCGGGCACCCACCACGCTTCTATGCACTCAGGGCTGAACTCTCCAATGCGTTCCACCGCGGACACAAGCTCCCAGACTCGCTCGACCGTTGAGTCGATCTCGATCTCGGCCGTGGCCCTCATCGAACCGAACAGCCCATCGAGGTCATGATTCGGCTCCGGCCGGGGTCCGTACCTACCCCACATCGAAACGTCCACATACATGGGCGAAAGGTAGCGACCGGCCCCCTGCGTGTCGCGTTGGGTGGGACGTTCCGATCAGGAGCCCGGTAGGCGCGCATTGCCTGGACCCGCCGCCCACCGGCGGGACGGCGGTCACCTATCGGGTGGAGGTAAGCGGACCGGCAAAGATGTTGTCTCGATTGTTCATCAGGTACCCTTCGCTCGATCGCCAACGATCCGTGCCGCTAGAGTTCCGAGCAATCCGGCCAACAGAACGCCAATAGCGCCGAAGGTCGCACTACTGCCAAGGCATCGGCACCGACGGCAAGGCCGTCTGGGCCCGAACAGCCTCGGACTCGTCAACGGGCATCGTCCGAATCGACCCTTCCACTGACGCGACGACGTCCTACCCCTGTGAGCGCGCGGCCAGCCCAGGTCGAGGTTTCCGCCTTGCCAACTGCTCCGTTGTGGGTAATAATCTGCGCACAGACCATCTGTGGACGGAGTAAACCAAGTGGAGTACCGAATTCACGGAGAACACCGATGTTGCCGCTGAGTCGCTGTGGCACCTGCTCAAAGACATCAATGGCTGGGGCAGCTGGAACGCGGGCATCGAAACGATTGCGCTGGACGGGCCGCTCGCCGTGGGCGCTACCTTCCAGATGAAGCCGCCCGGTGAGCAGACGCTGACCAGCACGATCGCAGAAGTGGAAGAGAACCGGTTGCTCACCGATGTCACGGACCTGGGCGGGCTGGTGATCCGGGTCGCGCATCGCCTGGACCCGCTGCCCACCGGCGGGACGGCGGTCACCTATCGGGTGGAGGCGAGCGGACCGGCCGCGGACAGCATCGGGGAAGAGGTCGGATCGTCCATCTCCGCGGACTTCCCACACGTCATCACCGCACTGGTATCGGCTGCGCAGCCACGGTGAGCCCGATGGTTCACCAGCCGGAGGAGAGCCCGGGGTTCCTGTTGTGGCAGGTGACCCTGCGTTGGCAGCGCGAGGTCAGCAC
>JALYXB010000054.1 GCA_030947305.1 Actinomycetota bacterium
CTACCTGAGGATCGGTCATGCCCCCACAATTCCATCCGATCAGTGAATGCCGGTCGGCCGGGTCGGCTGGGGTTCTGCCCCGCCCCGTTATTCACTGTCGACTATTCACTGTCGACAGGTGGCTACAGCGGCGGCGGGACCGGCGAGGGCGTAGGTACTGCAATCCATTAGACTTTGGCTGCGGGCGCCGCCGGCAGAACATCGGCGCCGTCTGGTGGACTGCGTGACGCACCCGGCCTTTCGCCGAGTCCTTGCCCCGTCGGGCAGCCGAGATCAGGAGCTGGCCGGCCAGAGAGGACACATGATGACTGCCCAGCCTGGGTGCGTTGTCGTCGGAGCAGGGCTTGCGGCGGCCAATGTGGTGGAGACGTTGCGGGAAAACGGATATGACGGGTCCATCACGCTGATCGGTGACGAAACCGATCGCCCCTACGAGCGCCCACCGCTTTCCAAGGACTATCTGCAGGGCAAATCTGCGATCGACGACGCCTACGTGCACGACGAACGCTGGTTCGCCGACAACAACATTGACACCAGATTCGGCGAGACGGTGATTGCCATCGACCCGCAGGCTCACCACGTGCAGCTGGCATCCGGCGGCACGGTCGACTATCGGGAGTTGGTGATCGCCACCGGATCCAGCGCCCGCACGCTGGACATTCCGGGGATGCAGTTGTCCGGCGTGCACACGTTGCGCCGGATCGGCGACAGCGACGCACTGCGGGCCGCCTTCACCTCAGGTCGGCGGGTGGTGGTGATCGGCGCTGGCTGGATCGGCCTTGAGGTGGCGGCTGCGGCCGAAAAGGCGGGGTGTCGGGTCACCGTTCTGGAGTATGCCGCCAAGCCGCTCGGGGCCGTGCTGGGTGATGAGCTGGCCGACCACTTCGCCGACCTGCACCGTTCCAACGGCGTGGACCTCCGCACTGGTGTCTCGGTCTCCGCCATCGTCGGGTCCGGTGGCGCCGTGACCGGGGTACAGGCCGGCGACGAGCTGCTGGAGGCGGAAGTGGTGGTGGTGGGTGTCGGGGCGAAGCCGAATGTCGAGCTGGCCGTCGCGGCCGGCCTGGACACCGGTGGTGCCAAGGGCAACGGCATCGAGGTCGACGAACGGTTGCGCACCAGCGACCCGTCGATCTACGCGGTCGGCGATGTGGCCAATGCCTTCAACTCGCGCCTGGGCGGCCGGTTGCGAGTGGAGCACTGGGACAACGCGATCCGGCAGGGCAAGCTGGCCGCCGGATCGATCCTCGGTTCCGGCGAAAGCTACGACTGGCAGCCCTACTTCTTCACCGACCAGTTCGACCTCGGCATGGAGTACGTCGGGCATGCCGGCCCGGACGACGACGTGGTGATCCGCGGCGACAAGTCGGCGGGCGAATTCATCGTCTTCTGGCTCTCCGACGGTCGGGTGACCGCCGCGATGAACGTCAACATCTGGGACGTCAACGACGATCTGCGGACCCTGGTCGGCCGAGAGATCTCGCCCGATCGATTGGCCGACAACGACATCGAGCTGACCGACCTCTAGGTAGCCGCTGCGCGTGGTCATCGGGGCCGATGAGCATGTCCGGCAAGGCTTTCAATGCCGACAGGAAAGCGGTTCGGGGGTCGGCAGCGCGAGCTCGGTCGCTGTGTTGACGAGGTGTCAACGGCGCCGCATGCTGGGGTGAGCGGCCACGAGAGGAACCGATGAGCGTCGACGCCAGCTATCAGCAGATCACCTACGCCATCCAGGAGCAGATCGCCACCGTTACCCTGAACCGGCCGGCAGCCCGCAATGGCTACACCTTGCAGATGGCCGATGAATTGGGCGCAGCTCTGCGCGCGGCCAACGCCGACGATGACGTCCGGGTGGTGGTGCTCACCGGCGCCGGCCAGGACTTTACCGTCGGCGCCGATCTGGCAGGTGGCGCCCTTGCGGTGACCGAGCCCGACGCCGACCAGCGATCATGGGTGGAACCGGCCAGCAGAGCCACCAGACCGCTGTACGAGATGGACAAGCCCGTCATCGTGGCTATCCGTGGCGCCGCCGTCGGCGTCGGGTCGACCATGATCCTGGCTGCCGACTTCCGGCTGGCGGCCAGCGACAGCCGATTCGGGTTCGTCTTCTCTCGTCGAGGGATCTACCCGGAAGGCGGCTCAACCTGGTTCCTGCCGCGGCTGGTTGGCATGGGTAAGGCGATGGACTGGATGATCAGCGGCCGGCTGATTCCCGCTGACGAGGCCCTAGCCGCCGGCCTGGTGACTGCGGTGTACGAGCCGGAACAGGTGCTGCCGCAGGCCTATCTGCTGGCAGCCGAGTTGATCGAAAAGACGGCCCCGGTGTCCACAGCGGTGATCCGCAAGGCGCTGTACAGGATGAGCGTGCTCGATTCGCCGGCGGCCGCGTTTGCTCTTGACTCGCGGCTGATCGCCAGTTGCGACGACAGCGCCGACGCGGCGGAGGGCGTCAGCTCGTTCCTCCAACACCGGCTACCGAAATTCACCGGGCAGGTCAGTAAGAACCAGCCGACATTCCTGCCCTGGCGTAACGACGACGGCGCGACGGGCCGGGGGCCGGGGTGACCACCTCGCTCGGCAGCTTCGTGCGGAAAGCTCTGCCTCAACCGCCGACCGCCGCAGCCGAAAGACCTGAACTCCGGGCCACTGCCGTGACGCAGTGGACGCTGTCTGCCACGAGTCACGTTCCGACGGAGGGACATCAGTGAGCGCACCAAGCCCAGACGCATTTATCTACGACGCCATCCGCACCCCGCGCGGGCGCGGCAAGAAAGGCTCGCTGTACGGCACCAAACCTGTGTCGTTGCTGGTCGGCCTGATCGACGAGCTGCGCAAACGCAACCCCGGACTCGAGGTCGATCTGATCGACGATCTGGTCGTCGGGGTCGTCTCGCCGATCGGCGACCAGGGCGCGGTGATCGCCAGAACGGCTGCGCTGGTTGCCGGCCTGCCGGACACCGTCGGTGGCGTGCAGGTGAACAGGTTCTGCGCCTCCGGACTGGAGGCGGTGAACACCGCTGCGCAGAAGGTGCGCTCCGGCTGGGACCAGCTGGTGATCGCCGGCGGCGTCGAATCCATGTCCCGGGTTCCCCTCGGTTCGGATGGCGGCGCCTTGGCGATGGACCCGGCCACCAACTACGACACCTATTTCGTGCCACAGGGAATCGGGGCTGATCTGATCGCGACCATCGAAGGATTCGACCGGACCGATGTCGACACCTTCGCCGCCCGCTCGCAACAGCGGGCTGCTGCGGCCTGGGAAGCTGGCTACTTCAAGAACTCGGTGATCCCGGTGGCCGACCAGAATGGTCTGATCGTGCTGGACCACGACGAGTACATGCGTCCGGAGTCGACGGTGGAATCCCTTGCCGCGCTGACACCTTCGTTCGCCGCGATGGGGGAGATGGGCGGCTTCGACGCGGTCGCGTTGCAGAAGTACCACGCGGTGGAACGCATCGACCACGTACACACGGCCGGCAACTCCTCCGGCATCGTCGACGGCGCGGCGCTGTTATTGGTCGGCTCCGAGAAGGTCGGCACCGACATGGGCCTCACCCCGCGGGCCAGGGTGGTCGCCACCGCCACCAGCGGCGCCGACGCCACCATCATGCTCACTGGGCCGACGCCGGCTACCAAGAAACTGCTTGCCACCGCCGGACTCTCGGTCGACGACATCGACCTGTTCGAACTGAACGAGGCGTTCGCCTCCGTGGTCCTCAAGTACCAGAAGGACCTGAGGATCCCGGACGAGAAGCTGAACGTCAACGGCGGTGCCATCGCGATGGGACATCCACTCGGCGCCACCGGAGCGATGATCCTCGGCACCATGGTCGACGAACTCGAACGCCGCCGGCTGCGGCGGGCGGTCGTCACCCTGTGCATCGGCGGCGGAATGGGGTTGGCCACCCTCATCGAACGTGTCTGACCCGCACTCTCCTGCCCACGCTGCCCGAATTCCGGGCAGAGCAAGGACTTTCCACCCATGACCGACATGATCCGCTGGCAGCAGGACCCCGACGGCATCGTCGTTCTCACCATGGACGACCCGTCCCAATCTGTGAACACGATGAACGCCGACTACGTCTGCTCGATGCGCGCCACCGTCGACCGGCTGGTGGCAGAAATGGACACGGTTGCCGGAGTCGTCATCACCTCGGCCAAGAAGACCTTCTTCGCCGGTGGCGACCTGCACGACCTGCTGGCGGCGACCCCCGAGCAGGCGCAACCGACCTTCGACCTGGGAATGGAGATCAAGGCCCAGTTCCGGACGCTGGAGACCCTGGGGGTCCCGGTGGTGGCCGCGATCAACGGTGCGGCCATCGGCGGTGGGCTGGAGATCGCCCTGGCTTGCCATCACCGGATCACCGCCGACGTCGAGGGCTCCGCGCTCGGACTGCCGGAGGTGACGCTCGGCCTGCTGCCGGGCGGCGGCGGGATCGTCCGCACGGTGTGGCTGCTCGGCATCGCCGACGCGCTGTCGAAGGTGCTACTGCAGGGCCAGCGCTATTCCCCGCGGCAGGCGCGCGAGGTCGGCTTGGTGCACGAGGTGGTCGACACCGTAGACGAGCTGCTGCCGGCAGCGAAGGCCTGGATCGCGGCGAACCCCGACGCCGTACAACCCTGGGACGTCAAGGGCTACACGATTCCCGACGGCACCCCCTCATCTCCGGCCCTCGCCGCCAACCTGCCGGCGTTGGCCGCCAATCTGCGAAAGCAGTTGAAGGGAGCCAACTATCCGGCGCCGCGAGCCATCATGGCAGTCGCCGTCGAGGGCGCCCAGGTCGACATCGATACCGCCTTCGTCATCGAGTCCAGGTACATGACCGAGCTGGTCACCGGCCAGGTGGCGAAGAACATGATCAAGGCGTTCTTCTTCGACCTGCAGCGCGTCAACTCCGGCGGCAGCCGGCCGGCAGGATTCGAGAAGTTCACGGCGACCAAGGCCGGGGTGCTCGGCGCCGGGATGATGGGCGCCGGCATCGCCTATGTGTGTGCCCGCGGCGGCATGCAGGTGGTGCTCAAGGACGTATCCATCGAGGCGGCCGAACACGGAAAGGCCTATTCGGCGCAGCTTTTCGACAAAGCCATCCTTCGCGGCACCTCCACCAGGGAGCAGGCTGCAGCTGTGCTCTCGAAGATCACTCCCAGCGCAGATGCTGCCGATCTCGCTGGTTGCGATCTGGTGATTGAGGCGGTCTTCGAGAGCGTCGACCTCAAACAGTCGGTGTTCCAGGAGATCGAGGACGTGGTCGCCGACGATGCGGTGCTCGGGTCGAACACCTCGACGCTACCCATCACCGGGCTCGCTGATGGCGTGCAGAAGCCGGAGAACTTCATCGGCCTGCACTTCTTCTCGCCGGTCGACAAGATGCCGCTGCTGGAGATCATCGCCGG
>JALYXB010000092.1 GCA_030947305.1 Actinomycetota bacterium
AGGTGTACGAGGCGATCGTCAAGGGCGAGAACATCCCGGAGCCGGGCATCCCCGAGTCGTTCAAGGTGCTCCTCAAGGAGCTCCAGGCACTGTGCTTGAACGTGGAGGTGCTGGCCAGCGACGGAGCCACCATCGAAATGCGCGACACCGATGATGACGACCTCGAGCGGGCAGCAGCCAACCTCGGGATCAACCTGTCGCGCAACGAGTCGGCCTCGGTCGACGATCTAGTCAACTGAATCGACCCCTGAGAACAACCCGAAAACCGCGAAGGCCCACAGGAACGTGAGCACCGAACTTCAGCGCGACGAAGGAGCGCAGAAGTGAGGAGCGCAGCGACCGCGGGGCCGAGCAATCAGATACAGAGGGACGTACACAAGTGCTCGACGTCAACTTCTTCGATGAGTTGCGTATTGGCCTGGCTACCGCGGACGCCATCCGCGGCTGGTCTCACGGCGAGGTCAAGAAGCCCGAGACGATCAACTACCGCACCCTGAAGCCGGAGAAGGACGGTCTCTTCTGCGAGAAGATCTTCGGCCCCACCCGGGATTGGGAATGCGCTTGCGGCAAGTACAAGCGGGTCCGCTTCAAGGGCATCATCTGCGAGCGCTGCGGCGTCGAGGTGACCCGTGCCAAGGTGCGCCGTGAGCGGATGGGCCACATCGAGTTGGCCGCACCGGTCACCCACATCTGGTACTTCAAGGGTGTCCCGTCGCGCCTTGGCTACCTGCTCGACCTGGCGCCAAAGGATCTCGAGAAGATCATCTACTTTGCCGCCTACCTGATCACCTCGGTCGACGAAACGGCTCGCCACAATGATCTTCCGACGATCGAGGCCGAGATGGCCGTCGAGCGCAAGAACATCGAGAACACCCGCGACGCCGATTTGGACACCCGCGCCAAGAAGCTCGAGACCGATCTGGCCGAGCTGGAGAAGGAAGGGGCCAAGTCCGACGTCCGCCGTAAGGTGCGCGACGGCGGCGAACGCGAACAGCGCCAGATGCGGGAAGCCGCACAGCGCAAGCTGGACCGGCTCGACGAGGTGCTCGACCTGTTTCGCAAGCTCAAGGTCGGCGACCTGATCATCGACGAGCTGCTGTACCGCGAGCTCGAGGACCGCTTCGACGACTACTTCGCCGGCGGCATGGGTGCGGAGGCGCTGCAGAAGATCATCGCCGACTTCGACATCGACGCCGAGGTCGACCGGCTCCGGGACATCATCAAAAACGGCAAGGGCCAGCGCAAGATCCGCGCCATCAAGCGGCTCAAGGTGGTAGCCGCCTTCCAGCAGACCCAGAACTCGCCGCTCGGTATGGTGCTGGACTGCGTCCCGGTGATCCCGCCGGAGCTGCGCCCGATGGTGCAGCTGGACGGTGGCCGGTTTGCCACCTCCGACCTCAACGACCTGTACCGCCGCGTCATTAACCGGAACAACCGGTTGAAGCGGCTGATGGATCTGGGTGCTCCGGAGATCATCGTCAACAACGAGAAGCGCATGCTGCAGGAGGCCGTTGACGCGCTGTTCGACAACGGCCGCCGCGGCCGACCGGTCACCGGGCCGGGTAATCGCCCGCTCAAATCGCTGTCCGATCTACTCAAGGGCAAGCAGGGCCGGTTCCGGCAGAACCTGCTCGGCAAGCGCGTCGACTACTCGGGCCGCAGCGTCATCGTCGTCGGACCGCAGCTCAAGCTGCACCAGTGCGGGCTGCCCAAACTGATGGCGCTCGAGCTGTTCAAACCGTTCGTGATGAAGCGGCTGGTCGACCTGAACCACGCGCAGAACATCAAGTCGGCCAAACGGATGGTCGAGCGTCAGCGGCCGCAGGTGTGGGACGTGCTGGAGGAGGTCATCGGGGCCCACCCGGTGATGCTCAACCGGGCCCCGACCCTGCACCGCCTTGGCATCCAGGCCTTCGAACCACAGCTGGTGGAGGGCAAGGCCATCCAGCTGCACCCGCTGGTCTGCGCCGCGTTCAACGCCGACTTCGACGGCGACCAGATGGCAGTGCACCTGCCGTTGTCGGCCGAGGCCCAGGCAGAGGCGCGGGTGCTGATGCTGTCCAGCAATAACATCCTCTCGCCGGCCTCCGGCAAGCCGCTGGCCATGCCTTCGCTCGACCTCGTCACCGGTCTGTACTACCTGTGCGGGCTGGACGACGAGGCACCGGGCGCCGGTCGGGTGTTCTCCTCCTCCGCCGAGGCGATCATGGCGCGTGACGCCGGTCTGATCGGGCTGCGTGCACCCATCAAGGTGCGGCTGTCGCGGGTAGTCCCTGGCGAGGACGCGGACCTGCCCGACGACTACCAGCAGGGCACGCCTTGGGTGGCCGACACCACCCTCGGGCGCGTCATGTTCAACGAACTGCTGCCGGCGGACTACCCGTTCATCAACGAGGAGATGCCGAAGAAGCGTCAGTCGGTGATCGTCAACGATCTCGCCGAGCGCTACCCGATGTCGCTGGTAGCGCAGACCCTGGACAGGCTGAAGGAAGCCGGCTTCCACTGGGCAACCCGCTCCGGGATGACGGTCGCCATCAACGATGTCGTCATCCCCCCGGAGAAGGGCGCCATCATCGCCAAGCACGAGGGCGAGGCGGCCAAGGTCGAGAAGTCCTACCAGCGCGGCAACCTCTCCCACGCGGAGCGCAACGCCGACCTGGTGCGGATCTGGGAAAGCGCCACCAAGCAGATCGAGGCGGCCATCCCCGGTGCCTACCCGAAGGACAACCCTGTCTACATCCTGGTGGCCGCCGGTGCCGCCGGCAACTGGATCCAGGTGCGCTCGCTCGCCGGCATGAAGGGTGTCGTCGCCAACTCGCGCGGCGAGCAGATCTCCCGGCCGATCCGGTCCTCGTTCCGCGAGGGTCTGTCGGTGCTGGAGTACTTCATCAACACCCACTCGGCGCGTAAGGGCCTTGCCGACACCGCGCTGCGGACCGCCGAGTCCGGCTACCTGACCAGGCGCCTTGTCGACGTATCCCAGGACGTCATCGTCAGGGAGAACGACTGCGGCACCGAGCGGGGCATCGAACTGCCGGTCGCCGAGGTCCAGCCAGATGGCACCGTGGTCGCCAACGAGCACGTCGAGACCTCGATCGAGGCTCGGGTGCTGGCCGTCGATGCCAAGGACGGCAAGGGCAAGGTCGTCGTCGAGCGCGGCATCGACATCCGCCCCGAGCACGTGGCGGCGCTGGTAGCGGCCGGCATCACCACCGTCAAGGTGCGCTCGATGCTCACCTGCGAGACGGCCATTGGTACCTGCGCCGTCTGTTACGGCAGGTCGCTGGCCACCGGCAACCTGGTCGATGTCGGCGAAGCGGTCGGCATCGTCGCGGCGCAGTCCATCGGCGAGCCGGGAACCCAGCTCACCATGCGTACCTTCCACACGGGTGCTGCGTCGGGTTCGTCCGACATCACCCAGGGCCTGCCGCGGGTGCAGGAGCTGTTCGAGGCTCGTATCCCGAAGGGTCGGGCGCCGATCGCCGACGCCGCGGGCCGAGTACAGATCGACGACAGCGACAAGTTCCTGAAGATCACCATCGTGCCCGACGACGGCAGCGAAGAGGTCGTCTACGAGAAGCTGCCACGGTCCCAGCGGTTGGCATCGATCGCGGTCGACGGTTCGGAGCGACTGATCGCCGATGGGGATCATGTCGAGGTCGGCCAGCAGTTGCTGGAAGGCAACGCCGATCCGCACGAGGTGCTGCGGGTGATGGGCGCCCGTCAGGTGCAGTTGCACCTGACCAGCGAGGTGCAGAACGTGTACCGCGCGCAGGGCGTATCGATCCACGACAAGCACATCGAGGTGATCGTCCGGCAGATGCTGCGCCGGGTCACGGTGATCGACTCCGGTTCCACCGAGTTCCTACCTGGTGCGGTGATCGAGCGCGGTGAGTTCGAGACCGTCAACCGCAGGACGATGGCGGAGGGCGGCGAGGCTGCCGCCGGCCGTCCGGTGCTGATGGGCATCACCAAGGCGTCGCTGGCGACCGACTCGTGGCTCTCGGCGGCCTCCTTCCAGGAGACCACCAGGGTGCTCACCGATGCGGCGATCAATGCCAAGAGCGACAAGCTGGTCGGCCTGAAGGAGAACGTGATCATCGGCAAGCTGATCCCTGCCGGTACCGGCATCGCCAGGTACCGGGACATCTCGGTGAACCCCACCGAGGAGGCAAGGGCTGCTGCGTACGCGTTGCCGGCATTCGACGACACGTACTACACCGGCGACTTCGGTGCCGCTACCGGCGCTGCAGTTCCGCTGGACGACTACGACATGGGACGCGACTACCGTTGACGCGGTAGTCAGCGCGAATCTGCGAAACGGGGGCTGACTAGTTCAGGCAGCTTCCGGGAGGTTGACGAAAGGGCCGGTCCCATCAGGGACCGACCCTCTTCGTTGCCCGGTCCCACCCGGGTCGGCGGGTCTGACGGTGGTATCAGTAGAGCCCGCGCAGCACCGGCCGGAGCTGGATTGCCTCCAGCAGATCGGTGCTGTCGGTGAATTGATCGACGCCCCCGATGATCCGGCCCTCGCCCAACGCCCTGATCGCCGGATCGGCGATCGCCGCCAGGGTCACCGAAGCGATGTCCGATCCGGAGATGCGCCGGAAGGGACGACCGAAGAAGTCGGTGAGTTGCTCGTTCACCGACGTGGTGACGCCCAGCGCGTTGTGTCGACGGGCCAGTGCCTCCAGCGCCTCGCCGATGGCGGCATTGCGCTGCTGCCAGCTCTGGGCACGTTGCACCCGCCGCAACGGGGGGTCCAGCTCGGTGGCCGCCGTCAGCCGGGCGAACGCGGTGCCGAGCCACTTGGCGTACGGCGCGTACCGGCGTTCCTGCAGGAATGCCTGCCGCATCACCTCACGCACCAGGCGCGATCCGATCAGGCTGGAGCCGAGTTCGTCGCCGGCGAAGCCTGCCCTCGGCATCAGGTGTTCCTCCTGACCGATCCGCTGCCAGCCGGCTGCCATCAGATACAGCCACACGTCGTCCGGGTAGTAGCTCAACTGTTCTCGCAGGCTGCTGAGCTCGCCGAATCCGTCGTGATGGACGGCGCCGCCGGTGAGAGTGCCGAGTCGTTGTGACGGGAACGTCAGCCAGTCCGCCGTCGCCGGCGGCTGGTCGATGTCGAACCCCAGCCAGTCGTGCCAGTAGCGGCGCACAGTCGAGAGCTGCACCCAGTGCCTGAGGGGTCCACTGCCGTCCGGCTCCGGAAAGCGCACCGGATAGCCGAGAAACTCCTCGGGCAGCTCGCGCATCATCAGCTCGTCGATCGAATCGATGAGCGTGCTGTCCTGGTCCCGCACGAACATCTGAACGATCGGGCCCCACCCATGGTCGGTGGACATCTCGGTATCGAAACCGAGCACATCGCTTCCCCAACCGATCCTGGCCGCCGCATGCGGCAGGCCGGGATGGTGCCGATCGAGGATGGGGAGCACCGCCTCGCCGTAGAAGCGTCGGCTCAGCTCGAGACCGGGGACGAAGGTGGCGGACACCGCAGGTCAGCGCCTGAGCGCGTCGACGGTCGAAGCATCGGCGTCCAAGATCACGGTGTGATACCCCTCGATCGGTGCCAGGATCGCTTCCCGAGGTCCGTTGCGCCAGTCGTCGCTGCCATAGAACGCCTCCTCCTGTCTTTCCCGCTCCTCGATGCTGGAGAATGCCCGCATCAGGTAGGCGTGATCGCCCTCGTCGGCCGCCACCGAGGGACCCGACGACACCACGTCGATGCCGTACTGATCCAGCAGCGGGCCGGCGACAGCCATCGCGGCCACGAACTCGTCCAGCCGGCCGGGAAGCACCTTGTAGGTGCGGATCTCCAGAATCATGACCAGCAGTCTGCCAGCCGCCGGCTGCTCGGCGCTGCCGACATCTGCCCCGTCGAGTCGCACCGATAACGGTCGGCGCCCCGAGTAGCGTCCGGCTGATGAGCGTGCTCGACTTCCTGCCCGACATCCGGCTGTTGCATGTGCTGGTGGTCGACACCGAGCCGCACGCACGGTCCGGGCTCGCCCAGCTGCTGCGGGACGACCTGCGCGTCGCCGAAGTGCTGGTCGCCGGCAGTGCGGTCCAGGCGCTCCGGGTGATGGTCGATCACCACGTAGACGTGATCTTTTGCGAGATCACCATGCAGGGTTTCGACGGGGTCGAGCTGGCCAGGGTGGCCAGCCGGTTTGCCCAGCGCCCGCAGATCGTCTTCGTCACCACGCGTGACGACAGAGCATCGGAGGCGTTCGAGCTGCATGCCGCCGACTATCTGATGAAGCCGGTGCGACCCGATCGGCTGGCCGAGGCGGTGCGCCGGGTGACCAGTCTGGTCACCGTCCAGGAACCCGGTGACGACGAGACGATCGCCGTCGAGTTGGGCGGGGTCACCCGCTTCATCCACCGGTCGACGGTGCGGTATGTCGAGGCGCAGGGGGATTACGCGCGTCTGCATACGACGGTCGGCAGCAACCTGGTGCGCACCCCGCTGGCGGTTCTCGAGCTGCGCTGGGCCGCGGCCGGCTTCGTTCGCATTCACCGCAGCACGCTGGTGGCGATTGCTCATGTGCAGGAACTCAGGCTGGCCGGTGGCCACTATTCGGTGGCGGTGGGGGATGTCGAGCTGCCCGTCAGCCGCCGGCACGCCCGCGATGTGCGTGAGCGTCTGATGCACGGCTGAGGCCGCTGTTGGCGACCGTTCATCGTGCGTTGACGACCGTTCGGCGCTTCGATCGCGCCGGACGGCGATTGTCCGGCCATGTCTGACGGCGGAATGCCGGGTCCGGGCCTTGGTCGCTGGCAGCCTGCCTATCAAGGCGGGCCGCACCCGCGCTCAACAGCGAGAGGACAGCACATGGTGCAGCACGAACGCCGCGACAACGTGTCGTCGACCCCGGTGGCGGTCGGAGTTGGGTTTGCCGATCCCGGGCCCTTGGGGCTGGCCGGCTTCGCCGCGACCACCTTCTTCCTGTCGGTCGTCAATACCGGGATGTTGGCGGCGTCCATGGAGACCGGGGTGCTCGGTCTCGCCTTCTTCTACGGTGGTCTCGCGCAGCTACTTGCCGGGATGTGGGAGTTCGCCAAGGGCAACACCTTCGGCGCTGTGGCCTTCTCCTCCTACGGCGCCTTCTGGCTGTCGTTCTGGTTCCTGCTCAAGAACCTGCCCGCGGGCAATCCGAGCGACCTCTATCATGCCGTCGGCGTCTACCTGCTGATCTGGACCATCTTCACCGCTTACATGACGGTGGCAGCTATCAGGACCAACGGCGCCATCCTCGCGGTGTTTGCGGTGCTCACGCTCACCTTCCTTGCCCTGACCATCGGCTGGCTCGACAACCACAGCGGTGGCTGGATCAAGCTCGGCGGATGGCTCGGCATCGTGACGGCATTGTTGGCCTGGTACACCTCGGCGGCCGGCGTCATCAACGCCACCTTCAAGCGTTCGGTGCTGCCGACCTTCGCCCGTTCCTAGCCCGGCCGGCCGCCTGCAACAGCGGCATAGTTGAACCGATTCTCCGACGCTGCCGTTCGCCTCCGATGCGCCCTGCGGTAGAACTGCGGTGCACAACTGCGCCGCCAAACCCTTCCCGTCGTGCCAGTCGGAGAAATAGGTTCACTACATGAGCGAAACCCTGTCCAACCTTTCCCACGAAGATCGCCGGTTCCCGCCGTCACCGGCCTTCGCCGCCGCTGCCAACGTCAAGGCGGACGCGTACGCCGAGGCAGACGGCGACCGGCTCGCGTTCTGGGCCAAGCAGGCCGAGCGGCTCAGTTGGGCGGAGCCGTGGACCGAGGTGCTGGACTGGTCGGGTGCGCCGTTTGTGAAGTGGTTCGTGGGTGGCAAGCTGAATGTCGCCTACAACTGCGTCGATCGGCACGTGGAGTCAGGGCACGGTGATCAGGTCGCCTACCAGTGGGAGGGCGAACCCGGCGACACCCGTTCACTGACCTACTCCCAGCTCAAGGACGAGGTATGTAAGGCCGCGAACGCCCTGATCGAACTGGGTGTCAAGGCCGGCGACCGGATCGCGATCTACATGCCGATGATCCCTGAAACGGTGATCGCGATGCTTGCCTGCGCACGGCTCGGGGCACCGCACACGGTGGTGTTCGGTGGCTTTTCGGCCACCGCGCTGTCCGATCGGATCATCGACTGCGACGCCCGTGTGGTGATCACCTCGGACGGCGGCTATCGGCGAGGAGCCCCGTCGGCGCTGAAGCCGGCAGTCGACGAAGCAGTGCAGAAGTGCCCCGACGTCCGCAACGTTCTGGTGGTCAAGCGCACCGAACAGGACGTCGAATGGACCGAGGGCCGCGACCTGTGGTGGCACGATGTCGTCGACAAGCAGTCCGCCGACCACACCCCGGAGGCCTTCGACTCCGAGCATCCGCTATACGTCATGTACACCTCCGGCACCACCGGAAAGCCGAAGGGAATCCTGCACACCACCGGCGGCTATCTGACCCAGGTGGCCTACACCCACCACGCGGTGTTCGATCTGAAGCCTGACAGCGACCTGTACTGGTGCGGCGCCGATATCGGCTGGGTCACCGGGCACTCCTACATCGTCTACGGACCGCTGGCCAACAGGACCACCTCGTTCATGTACGAGGGCGTACCCAATTCCCCCGACGAGCACCGCTGGTGGAACATGATCGAGAAGAACAAGATCTCGATCCTCTACACCGCGCCGACCACCATCCGCACCTTCATGAAGTGGGGCGAGGACATACCGGCGGCGCACGACCTGTCGTCGCTGCGGCTGCTGGGCAGTGTCGGGGAGCCGATCAACCCCGAGGCCTGGATCTGGTACCGCAGGAACATCGGCGGCGACAAGACCCCTGTGGTCGACACCTGGTGGCAGACCGAGACCGGCGCCATCATGATCAGTCCGCTTCCGGGGGTCACCGAGACCAAACCCGGGTCGGCCACTCGGCCGATCCCCGGTATCGGGGCAGAGGTCGTCGACAACGACGGCAACCCGGTACCCAACGGAGGCGGCGGTCTGCTGGTCTTGACCGAGCCGTGGCCGGCGATGACCCGCGGCATCTGGGGCGATCCGGACCGGTTCAGGGAAACCTATTGGGATCGGTTCGCCGAGCAGGGCTACTACTTCGCCGGTGACGGTGCCAAGAAGGACAACGACGGCGACCTGTGGTTACTCGGCAGGGTTGACGACGTGATGAACATTTCCGGGCACCGGATCTCCACCACCGAGGTCGAGTCGGCACTGGTCTCCCACCCCAGCGTTGCCGAGGCCGCGGTGGTCGGCGCCACCGACGAGACGACGGGGCAGGGGATCGTCGCGTTCGTCATCCTGCGTGGCGGCGGACCGACGGAGGAGGCGGAGGGCGAGGAATTGGTGAAGACGTTGCGCAACCACGTGGCTACCGAGATCGGTGCCATCGCCAAGCCTCGGCAGATCATGATCGTCGCCGAGCTGCCCAAGACCAGGTCGGGCAAGATCATGCGCCGGTTGTTGCGGGACGTCGCCGATCACCGCGAACTGGGCGACGTGACGACGCTCACCGACTCGTCGGTGATGGACCTGATCACCGCGAAGATCCCGACCGCTGCTTCCGAGGAGTGAATAGCGGCCGCCGTTCGGAATGACCGTCTGCCGGCAGTCGGCGTGACTGCCGGCAGGCGGAGCCTCAGACGGTGGCCGCGACGAGGTCGGCCACCGTCGCCATGGCGCCCCTGACGTGCAGCGACTCCAGGGTGGCCAGGTACGGGCGGGTGAACCGTTCGTCGTCGATCAGGTCGCCGAACAGGTCTCTGTTCTCGAGGAACGCCAGCGGTTCTTGGGCCTGCCGGGCGGCCGCGGCCTTCCGCTCGTCGGCAAGTCGATCGACGATCTGGATCGGTTCGCCGTCCTCGTCGGTGCCCTCCGCGTAACGTGCCCAGCTGGCGCAGATGGCCGCAGACAGGGTGACGTCTCTGCCTGCTGCCAGGTTGTCGCGGACGACAGGCACCAGCCACTTCGGGATCCGGTCGGAGCTCTCGGCGGCCAGCCGGGCGACGGTGTCCTTGACGCCTGCATTGGAGAACCGTTCGATCAGCTTGTGCCGGTAGGCGTCGAGGTCGACGCCTGGCACCGGCGCCAACGTCGGCGTCGCCTCGTTCTCCATGTAAGCCAACAGAAATCGCGCCATGGTCGGGTCCTGCGCCGCGTCGTGCACCAGTCGGTAGCCGGCCAGATAACCGAAATAGGCGATGCCCTGATGAGAGGAGTTGAGCAGCCGCAGCTTCATCAGCTCGTATGGTGTCACGTCTGGAACCAGTTGCGCCCCAACGGTTTCCCAGGCCGGGCGACCGTCGGGGAATTCGTCCTCCAGTGCCCATTGGGTGAACGGTTCGCAGACCACGGGCCATGCGTCAACGATGCCGAATTCCTTCGCCACCATCGCCTTGTCCTCGTCGGTGGTCACCGGCGTGATGCGGTCGACCATGCAGTTGGGAAACGAGACATTGGCAGCCACCCAGTCTCCGAGGTCGGCATCGATCAGCGAGGCAAAGGAGGTGAACGCCTTGGCCGCCAACTGCCCGTTGCCCTGCAGGTTGTCACAGCTCATCACGGTGAAGGCCGGGATGCCGCTGTCCCGCCGGCGCCGTAGCGCCGCCGTGATCAGGCCGAAAGCCGTTGTCGGCGCGGCGGATCCTGATGCGAGATCGGCCTGGATGGCGGCAGGTGACGGATCGAATTCGCCGGTTACCTGGTTCAGGCTGTACCCCCCCTCGGTGACGGTGAGGCTGACGATGCGCACCGCAGGGTCAGCCATCGCCTCGATCACCCCAGCCGGATCGTCTGGGGCGTAGAGGTAGTCGACGATCGAGCCGATCACCCTGGCATTCACCGAACCGTCCGGCGCCTTGGTGACCAGGGTGTACAGATAGTCCTGCGACTGCAAGGCATCCCGCATCGACGCATCTGCTGGCAGCACGCCGACGCCGCAGATGCCCCAGTCGGTGATGCCCTGGGCCAGCACCGCGTCGGTGTACATCGCCTGGTGCGCCCGGTGAAAGCCGCCGACCCCGACATGCATGATGCCAACCGTCACCGCCGATCGGTCGTAGCCGGGCACCGCTACCGTTGCCGCAATGTCGGCCAGGTTCGCCTGGCTGAGAGCGATCGCATCGCTCACTTCACGGCTCCCATCGACAGGCCCTGGACCAGCTTGTCCTGGGCGGCGAACCCGGCGATCAACACCGGGATGGACACCGCTGTTGCGGCCGCGCAGACCTTGGCAAGGAACAACCCCTGCGAAGTGACGAAGCCGACCAGGAACACCGGAGAGGTCTGCGCCTGGCTGGTGGTGGTCAGCAGATTGGCCAGCAGCAGCTCGTTCCAGGAGAAGATGAAGCAGATCAGCGAGGTCGAGGCGATGCCAGGCATGGCGATCGGGGCGACAACCCTGGTCAGCGTCTTGACCAGGCCGGCGCCGTCGAGCGAGGCCGCCTCGAACAGGGCCGGTGGGATGTCGGCGAGGAACGAGCGCATCATCCAGACCGCGATCGGCAGGTTCATTGCCGTGTAGAGGATGATCAGGAACCAGACATGGTTCAGCGCATTGACTTTCAGTGCGATCACGTACAGCGGAACCAGACCGGCAGCGGCCGGCAGGAACTTGGTGGACAGGAAGAAGAACATCACATCGGTCCACTTGCGGACCGGTTTCACCGACAGCGCATAGGCGGCGGGAATCGATAGGCACAGCACCAGCAGGGTCGAGATCACCGACGCCATCAGCGAGTTGAGCAGGAATGGCCACGGGCTCTGGCCGCTGTTCGCCCCGAAGAACTCGCGGTAGCCGTTGAGAGTGAGCGGCGCGAACAGAGCAGGCGCGTTCAGTGTCGCTTGGGTTTCCGGATGAAAACTGGTGAGCACCATCATCAGTACCGGGAGGATGAAGATGATGCCGATCACCCAGGCCGCGATCGAGGCGATCGTGCCGCCGGCCTTGTTACCCCTTAAGGCGCCCGGCTTGGTCGCGGATGCGACCGGAGCCGGTGCGGTTACAGCAGTGGATGTCATCGCGCGTTCTCCTCCTTGAACAGGCTGGACACGGTGCGCAACGCGAAGGTGGCGATGATGATCGTCGCAATGACGATGATCACGCCCTGGGCGGAAGCTAGCCCGTTGTCGTTCTTGCTGTAGATCGTCTGGTAGATCAAATTGGGTAGGTTCTCGGTCTGCGGGTTCAGCGGAGTGAGCACGTAGACGGCGTCGAAGTTCTGCAGGATGTAGATCGCTCCCAGCAGCCCAGCCAGTTCCAGGTACTGCCGCATGTGCGGCAGCGTGATGCTGACGAAGGTTTGCCACGGTGAGGCCCCGTCCACGGCAGCCGCTTCAAGGACGTCACCCGGACGGCTTTGCAGGCCGGCCAGCAAGATCAGCGTCATGAACGGCGTCCACTGCCAGATCAGCGCGATCTCGACAGCCAGCAGCGGGTGTGGTCCGACGAAATCGATCGACGTCGCCTGCGCGGACTGACCGGCGAACAGCCGATGGACCGTGGTCAGCAGACCGTTGATGAAGCCGGTGTTCGGGTCGAACATGCCGAACTTCCAGAACAGCGCCGAGGCGATCGGGACGATCAGGAAGGGAGTGATCATCATCGTCCTGACGGCGCCCCGACCGATGAACTTCCGGTTCAACAGCAATGCGATGCCGAGACCGAAGAGCAACGACACGATGACGACGGTCAGCACCAGCTCGACGGTGTTGATCATGTCCTGGCGGATCGTCGGGTCGGTGAAGGCGGTCTTGTAGTTTTCCAGGCCGACCCATCGATACCTGTTCGGGTGGTTGGTGTTGTAGTACCTGAACGAGAACACCAGCGTTACCAGGAATGGCAGCTGGGTAATGAGGATGGTGAAGACCAGCGCCGGCAGTAGCGGTCCGCGACGTACCCACGACTCCTTACGGGCCCGGATATTGGCATCCCGCACGCCAGGGTCGTCGGCATCGAGCGCGGCCGGTTTCTTGTCAATCGTGACAGTCATGTTCAGGAACCCGATCTTTCCCGTGCTGATTCAAACGCTGAGTCAGCTCGACGGTGGGCAAGCGGTGCTGGATGGAGTGCTCGGCCGGGAGCGGTGCCTGACCCGACCGAGGGTCCGCGCCCGGTGTCGGTATGTCACCCGGGCGCGGACCGTTGGCTACTTGTAGTTCTTGGCTATCCCTGATGCCTCTGTCTGCGCCGCGTTGAGCGCATCGGTCACGCTTCCGTTACCGGAAAGCACCGCCGACAACGCCTTCGTCGTGTCGTCACCGAGAGAGGTGAACTCGGGGATGTCGACGAACTGGATGCCGACCGTCGGGCGCGGCTGGACGCCAGGATTGGTCGGGTTGGCGTTCTTTAGCGCCTCCAAAGTTGCCGGGGCGAATGCGCCAGCAGCCTTGGCGTAATCGGGGTTGGCGTACAGGGACGCACGCTTGCCCGCAGGCGCGCGCGGCCAGCCGAGCTTGGTACCGACCAGGTCCTCGTACTGGGAGGAAGAAGCCCAGGAGATGAACTGCCAGGCAGCATCAGGGTGCGATGCCTTCTTCTCCATCAGCCAGGACCAGGTGTACAGCCAGCCGGCCGACTTCGTCTGCTTCACCGGTGCCTGCACGTAGCTGACCTTGCCGGCGACCGGCGAATCGGAGGACTCGAGGCTGCCGGCCGCCGACGTGGCGTCGTACCACATGGCCACCTTCGACTGCTGCATGGCGGACAGGCACTCGGTGAAGCCGGCATTGGGTGCGCCGACCTCGCCATGCTGCTTGACCAGGTTGAGGTAGAACTGAACGGCGTCAGCGAATGGCTTGGCGTTGACCTGAGCGTTCCAGTCCTTGTCGAACCAGGTGCCACCGAAGGTATTCACCATCGTCGTCAGCGGAGCGCCCATCTGTCCCCAGCCGGGCTGACCGCGCAGGCAGATGCCCTTCATCCCCGGTTGGGCACCGTCGACCTTGGCCGCATCTGCCGCGACTTCGTCCCAGGTGGGATTGGCGGACATAGTGATGCCCTTGGCCTTGAATACATCCGTGCGGTACATCAGGAACGACGACTCCCCGTAGAACGGCTCGCCGTACACCTCGTTCTTGTACGACAACGAGGAGGTGATGGCGGGGAAGATATCGGCCTGGTTGAAGCCGGAGTCTGCCTTGATGTACGGCGTCAGCGAGTTCAGCCAGCCGTTCTCGGCATAGATGGGGACTTCGAAGTTGGACAGCGTGGTGATGTCGTACTGGCCGGCCTGGTTCTTGAATTCCAGCGACGCCTTGTTCCGCATGTCGTTCTCCGGCAGCACGGTGAAGTTCACCTTGACGCCTGTTTGCGCGGTGAAGTTCGCAGCCGTCAGGCTCTGCAGGTCGACCATCTGCGGGTTGTTCACCATCAGCACGTTGATGGTCTGCCCGTCGGTCTTGGGATTCTTGGTGAGTGCGACACCGCCACCGGTCGCCGCGGGTGCCGATGATCCGCCCGCGGGTGCCGACGAACCGCCCGCGGGTGCCGACGAACCCGCCGCTGGAGCGGACGCACCGGCCGCGGGAGCGGACCCTGCTGCGTTGCCCGAACTGTTTTGACCGGCGTTGTTGGCTGCTGTGTTTCCGCAGGCGGCCAGCACCAGCAGAGCGGCACAGCCGGCCACCGTTGCCGCCTTCTTCGTTAAGCGCATCTGGTTGCTTCCTTTCGTGACTCGGCCGGGGCCGAGCGGGCCATACCGGCAGCGGGTTGCCGACGGCAATTGACTGGGAGTTGCAGATGGTCCGGCGTCCGGACGTGGCTGGACTCCCCTTTCCCGCCTACACCCTGATCACCTGTGGGCCCAGGGCCGAGTAGCGATGGGCCTCGTGCGCGGGTAAGCCGCTGTCGGTGATCAGGATGGCGAAATCGCGGACATCGGCGAACCGGCAGAAGCTGGTGACGCCGAACTTGGTGTGGACACCGACGAAGATGCGACGCCGGGCGGACAGGGCAACGGTCTTCTTGACAGCGGCGACGGCAGGATCGGGCGTGGTCAGGCCGCGATCGCGGGAAATGCCGTTCGCGCCGAGGACGGCCAGGTCGATCATCAGGTCGGACAGCATCTCGGTGGCCCAGTGATCTACGGTCGCCAAAGTGCGACCCCGCACCCTTCCGCCCAACATGATGGTGGTGTGTTGGGTGCTGGCCAACAGGCCGGCCGAGGCCAGCGACGAGGTGACGACGGTGAGCGGCCGCTGGACAAGGGCTAGCTGTTCGGCGATCAATTGGGGGGTGAAACCCTCGTCGATGTAGACAGTTTCGGCATCGGCGAGCTCGTCGACGGCGGCCGAAGCAATCCGCCGTTTCTCCGAAACCCTGCTGCCCGACCTCCGGTCGATGCTGGTCTCGAATCCGGCGCTCTCGACCGGATAGGCGCCGCCATGGGTGCGTCGGACGAGACCGTGGTCTTCCAACAGCTTCAAGTCACGCCGGATGGTCTCGGCGGCAACTGCCAGCCGATCGGCGAGTTCGGTGACCTCGATGTGCCCGGACCCGCGGGCGTGGTCGAGGATCTGCCGCCGCCGTTCGTCACCCGCTCTTGCCGGCACCCTGACCCCCTCCCTCATCCAGGCTCATCGACCACCCACCGGGAGGTGAGCCCGGTGATGATCTAGACCTGGTTCAGGAATAGCAGCAGCGCGGCAGCCCGTCGAGTGGCGTAGCTCACAAAAAACATGCCCGATCTTGGCCCGATGTCGGGCAGTCCGCAACGGCGAGAGCTGCAATCATCCGCCAGGTGCCGTGCCAGTTGTGGACAATCTTGCCCGTTGCGGACAAACCTCTGCCCGATTCATGTGGCGTCACCCCGGCCGCAGGCCCGAAATGCCGGCGGCGTTGCCCGTCGACGGCGATGCGGAGTGGTCGGCGGGCAGCCCGATCAATGGTGCCCCAGGATGCCCGATGATGCCCGCAACAGGACAGCGGGCCGGACGTATTCTGCGATCATGGTGCTAAGGGGGCCGTTGCGGGCATTCGGCGCAGTCGCGATCGCGATGGGCGTGCTGGCGTCGGTGCTGGCGCCGTTGGTGGGCACGGAGTCGGTGACCGGCTCGGCCGCACCCGTACCCGCGACGTTCGCCCCGCCGGTTCCCGGTGGTCCCGGCACCGGGCCAGTTGCAGCGGCTTCGGCCGGCGGTTCTGCCCCCACCTACAGCTACGCAGCGGCGATAAGGGAGCACCTGATGGTGCCGACGAAGCTGGACAACGACGTTGACGGAACGCCGGACATGATGTCCATCGACATCGTCCGGCCGCGGACGGCAGCAGGCGTCAGGGTGCCTGTCATCCTGGAGTCGTCGCCGTACAACTTCAACTTCGGCCGTGGCGCCGAGAACCAGACGAAGAGACTCGGTCCGGACGGCGTCGTCGACGACATGCCGTTGTTCTACGACAACTACTTCGTGCCGCGCGGCTACGCGTTCGTTGCAATGGACAGTCCTGGCACCGGGCGGTCCACCGGCTGCATGGATATCTGGGGTCCAGAGGATGTGACGGCGGCTGTTGACGTTGTCGAGTATCTGGCGGGCGCTGGCACCGCTCGGGCCGACGATGGATCGTAGGTCTCGGCGGACTGGTCGACAGGGAAGATAGCGATGATCGGCAAGTCTTACGACGGAACGCTTGCCAACGCCGTCGCTGCTACCGGCGTCAAGGGTTTGACGACGATCATCTCGGTCTCCGGTGTGTCCAGCGGTTACGGCTACGCGCGATTCGGTGGCATCCCGCGATACCCGGGATGGGTCGGCTGGTACTCGGATGAGGTCACCAGCCGCAAGCAACAGTGCGCTGCATTCACCCGGGCGATGGTGGCCGCCGCGGACGACGCTTCAGCGGATGAGAACGACTTCTGGCAGCGGCGCGAGATCGTCGGCAACGTCGGCAAATGGCGGGCGAGCGCGCTGTTCACCCAGGGTTTTGCCGACCGGAATGTGCTGCCGGCACAGACGCTCGGCCTGTGGTCGAAGGTCGCGGGAAAGGCGGCAGTCTCGTTGTGGCTCAGCCAGTTCGGCCACGCCGACCCGTTCGACCTGCGCCGGACAGTCTGGGTAGACACCGTTCATCGCTGGCTCGACCACTACCTGCTGGGCGTCGACAACGGCGTCCAGAACGAGCCGCCGGTGCAGGTCCAGTCGGCCTCGGAGCCGGCCAACTGGCAACCGCGGCCGCACTGGCCGGCCACCACAGTCGGTGTCGCGGCCCGCACGCTCTACTTGGGCAACCCGGCCGTGGACGGCGGTCTGGCTCCCGTCCCCGCGCCGACAGCCACAGCGGCCCACTTCACCGACAGTAAGGACGCCCAGCCGGACGCGATCCTGGGGGACCCGGCGGCCGCCAAGGATTTCCGGCTTGGGTACCTGACGACACCGCTGGCTCAGGAGATGGTGCTGTCGGGCACGCCGAAGATCACTCTGGCGGTATCGGTGACCGGCAGCAACGCCGAAGTTTCCGTCAGACTCGTGGACTACGGCCGGGCGAAGACGATCAAGGACAGCGGAGCCGGTGGGGTGGTGCTCGGCAAGACCAGGAAGTGCTACGGCGAGAGCACACCCGCCGACAGCGCCTGCTATCTCGAGCCCGTTGATCCGCGGGTTCGGTCGGAATATGGCGTCGTTGCCCAGGGTTGGATTGATGTACGTCACCGCGATTCACTGGCGACAACTACTCCGCTCACCCCCGGCCGACGACTGACCCTGCACCTGGATCTGACGCCGCTCGACCTGACCATCCCCGCTGGGCACCGGTTGGGGTTGGTGGTCGCCGGCAGCGATCGGATGCTCGTGCACTACCGCGTGCCGGCGTCCTACGCGATCGATCCGGCGGGCAGCTCTGTCGTTCTCCCGGTGGTCGGGTGACGGCCAAGGGCCGCGGTAGACTGGTCCGCGAGTACCCAGCGCTGTGATTCGACCTGCCCCCGCGATGTCATCAAGGCAGTGTGATCGACGGAGGTCTCGTCGAACAGACGGAGCGGATCAGTGGGAGTCGGATCGGCCCGATTAACCCTCGTCACCGAGGGCGAAATCAGGCTCGGCACCGGGCCATCGCGAACTCGAATGGATTGGCCCCGCGGGGGGCCGCTCCGGTAGTGTTCCCGACCGGCCCAACCTGCTGGGTCCTTGTCGCATGCGCGGGCCATGGTCGGCTAGCACCGGCGACAGATTTGGGGGAGCACCCCTGTTCGTCACACCCGGAAGACAGGAAGAAGCAGACACCACATGCCCACGATCCAGCAGCTGGTCCGCAAGGGCCGCAAGGACAAGGTCAGCAAGACCAAGACCCCGGCGCTCAAGGCCTCCCCGCAGCGTCGCGGCGTCTGCACCCGCGTCTACACCACCACCCCGAAGAAGCCGAACTCGGCGCTGCGCAAGGTCGCTCGGGTCAGGCTGACCAGTCAGATCGAGGTCACCGCCTATATCCCAGGTGAGGGTCACAACCTGCAGGAACACTCGATCGTGCTGGTTCGCGGCGGTCGGGTCAAGGACCTGCCAGGTGTCCGTTACAAGATCATCCGCGGTTCCCTCGACACCCAGGGTGTCAAGGGCCGCAAGCAGGCTCGCAGCCGTTACGGCGCGAAGAAGGAGAAGAGCTGATATGCCCCGCAAGGGACCCGCTCCGCGCCGGCCACTCGTTGCCGACCCGGTCTACAACTCGCCCATGGTCACCCAGTTGGTGAACAAGGTGCTGCTGGACGGCAAGCGCTCGATCGCCCAGTCCATCGTCTACGGCGCCCTTGAGGGCTGCCGGGAGAAGACCGGCACCGATCCCGTCGTTACCCTCAAGCGCGCGCTGGACAACGTCAAGCCGTCACTTGAGGTCAAGAGCCGCCGGGTCGGTGGCGCCACCTACCAGGTGCCGATCGAGGTCCCGGCTCGCCGGCAGACCACCCTTGGCCTGCGCTGGCTGGTCGGCTACTCCCGGGCTCGCCGGGAGAAGACCATGACGGAGCGGCTGACGAACGAGCTGCTGGACGCCAGCAATGGCCTCGGCGCTGCCGTCAAGCGGCGTGAGGACACCCACAAGATGGCCGAGTCGAACAAGGCCTTCGCGCACTACCGCTGGTAATCAGCGGGCACACACCCCCAGGACTTCTAGCAACTTAAGGACGATCGCAGTGGCTGACAAAGCCCTCGACAGGACCCGCAACATCGGCATCATGGCTCACATCGATGCCGGTAAGACCACTACCACCGAGCGGATCCTGTTCTACACAGGAATCAACTACAAGATCGGTGAAGTGCACGACGGCTCCGCCACGATGGACTGGATGGAGCAGGAGCAGGAGCGCGGCATCACGATCACCTCCGCGGCCACCAAGACGTCGTGGAAGAACCACACCATCAACATCATCGACACCCCCGGGCACGTCGACTTCACCGTCGAGGTGGAGCGGTCCCTGCGCGTGCTGGACGGCGCGGTCGCCGTCTACGACGGTGTCGCCGGCGTCGAGCCGCAGACCGAACAGGTATGGCGGCAGGCGGAGAAGTACCACGTGCCGCGGATGTGCTTCGTCAACAAGCTCGACCGAGTGGGGGCCAACTTCTTCCGCTGCGTCGACATGATGGTCGAGCGGCTCGGTGCCACTCCCGCCGTCCTGCAGTTGCCGATCGGCGCTGAGGGCGACTTCATCGGTGTGGTCGACCTGCTGACGATGAAGGCGTTCACCTGGCACGGCGAGACCGATCTCGGTGCTGCCTACGAGATCGAGGAGATCCCGGCCGACCTGCAGGCGCAGGCCGTCGAGTACCGGGAGAAGCTGGTCGAGGTGATCAGCGAGCACGACGATGAGGCCATGGAGTCCTACCTCGAGGGCAAGGAATTGTCGGTTGAGGAGCTGCAGGCCGCCCTGCGCCGCGGCACCATCGCCTCCAAGGTGAACCCGGTGGTCTGTGGTTCGGCGTTCAAGAACAAGGGTGTCCAGCCGATGCTGGACGCGGTCGTCGCCTACCTGCCGTCCCCGTTGGACGTCGGTGCCGTGCATGGCACCTTGCAGGACGGCGTCACCCCGGCCGAGCGCCAGCCCGACCCGGCCGCGCCGTTCTGTGGCCTGGCGTTCAAGATCGCCACCGATCCACACCTCGGCAAGCTGACCTTCGTCCGCATCTACTCGGGAACGCTCAACACCGGCACCCAGGTGGTCAATGCGACCAAGGACCGCAAGGAGCGCATCGGCAAGATCTACCAGATGCACGCGAACAAGCGTGAGGAGATCGCGAGCGTCTCCGCAGGCGACATCTGCGCGGTGATGGGGCTGAAGCAGACCACCACCGGCGAGACCCTTGCCGAACCTGCAAACCCGATCGTGCTGGAGTCGATGACCTTCCCGGATCCGGTGATCTCGGTGGCCATCGAGCCCAAGACGAAGGCGGACCAGGAGAAGCTCGGCGTCGCGATCCAGAAGCTGGCCGAAGAGGACCCCACGTTCAAGGTCAAGAACGACGAGGAAACAGGGCAGACGGTCATCTCAGGGATGGGCGAGTTGCACCTGGACATCCTGGTCGACCGGATGCGCCGCGAATTCAACGTCGAGGCCAACATCGGTAAGCCGCAGGTGGCCTACCGGGAGACGATCCGCGGCACCGTCGAACGACTGGACTACACCCACAAGAAGCAGACGGGTGGCTCCGGCCAGTTCGCGAAGGTGCAGATCAAGGTCGAGCCGCTGGACATGGAGGCCGCTGAGGGGGCCACCTACGAGTTCGTCAACGCCGTCACCGGTGGTCGCATCCCGCGGGAGTACATCCCCTCGGTGGACGCCGGTGCCCAGGATGCCCTGCAGTACGGCATCCTGGCCGGCTACCCGATGCTGGGCGTCAAGCTGACCTTGCTAGACGGTGGCTACCACGAGGTCGACTCGTCCGAAATGGCGTTCAAGATCGCCGGCTCCATCGCGATCAAGGAAGCCGTTCGGAAGGCGCAGCCGGTGATCCTCGAACCGATGATGGCCGTCGAGGTCGTCACGCCAGAGGACAACATGGGCGACGTGATCGGCGACCTGAACTCCCGTCGTGGGCAGATCCAGTCGATGGACGAGCGGGCAGGTGCGCGGGTTGTCACCGCGCTGGTTCCGCTGAGCGAGATGTTCGGCTACGTCGGCGACCTCCGGTCGCGGACCCAGGGTCGGGCCAGCTACTCGATGGTGTTCGACAGCTACGCGGAGGTTCCGCAGAGCGTGGCGAAGGAGATCATCGCGAAGGCGACGGGGGAATGAGGACGGCGCCCGACGACCGGTCGGGCGCCCCCGTCACCCCGAGTTGCACCCAAAGTCGTTGGCGGTAGGGAGAACATCCCGGCTGCCACGGGTCCGGGCCACAACGGCCCGGTCCAGATCCACCCAACAACGTCTGTCGATCCAGTCGGGTCAGCGGGCGTTCACCAGTCCTGAGGAGGACCGCAGTGGCGAAGGCCAAGTTCGACCGCAGCAAGCCGCACGTCAACATCGGCACCATTGGTCACGTTGATCACGGCAAGACCACCCTGACCGCAGCGATCTCGAAGGTGCTGGCGGAGAAGTTCCCGGATGTCAACACCGCCGCTGGCTTCGACGAGATCGACAAGGCGCCGGAAGAGCGTCAGCGCGGTATCACCATCAATATCTCGCACCAGGAGTACACCACCGCGAAGCGTCACTACGCGCACGTGGACGCTCCCGGTCACGCGGACTACATCAAGAACATGATCACCGGTGCCGCCCAGATGGACGGCGCCATCCTGGTGGTCGCCGCCACTGATGGCCCGATGCCGCAGACCAAGGAGCATGTGCTGCTGGCCCGCCAGGTCGGCGTGCCCTACATCCTGGTCGCGCTGAACAAGGCCGACATGGTCGACGACGAAGAGATCTTGGAACTCGTCGAGCTCGAGGTTCGCGAGCTGCTGGCCTCGCAGGAGTTCGATGAGGACGCACCCGTTGTCCGCGTGTCTGCCTTGAAGGCACTCGAGGGCGACCCGGAGTGGACCAAGAGCATCGAGGCCCTGATGGAGGCCGTGGACGAGTCGGTCCCCGACCCGGTTCGCGACATCGAGAAGCCGTTCCTGATGCCTATCGAGGACGTTTTCACGATCACCGGTCGTGGCACCGTCGTCACCGGCAAGATCGAGCGTGGCGTGCTGCAGGTCAACGAGACCGTTGAGATCGTCGGCATCAAGCCGAAGAGTTTCCAGACCACCGTCACCGGCATCGAGATGTTCCGCAAGCTGCTCGATTCCGCTCGGGCCGGCGACAACGCCGGGCTGCTGCTGCGCGGCACCAAGCGTGAAGAGGTTGAGCGCGGCCAGGTTGTGGTGAAGCCCGGTTCAATCACGCCGCACACGGACTTCGAGGCGCAGGTCTACATCCTTGGCAAGGATGAGGGTGGCCGTCACACGCCGTTCTTCAACAACTACCGCCCGCAGTTCTTCTTCCGCACCACCGACGTGACCGGTGTGGTGAATCTGCCCGAGGGCACCGAAATGGTGATGCCGGGCGATACCACCGAGATGACCGTTCAGCTCATCCAGCCGATCGCCATCGAGGAGGGTCTTCGGTTCGCCATCCGCGAGGGTGGCCGGACCGTCGGGGCCGGTTCCGTTACCAAGATCATCAAGTAGTTCGTTCGGCGGATTGCCCGCTTGGACCTCGAACCCCCGCTCGGCCATCGTGCTGGGCGGGGGTTCTTGGCGCCCCTGCCCGGCCCTTACCACCCCGCCGCTGCGTCTGTCCAGACCGGACGCCGCCAGTGGTTCGCAACGCGCACAGGCGTTG